>NZ_JARFTR010000086.1 GCF_029167235.1 Kamptonema sp. UHCC 0994
CACTCGAAGTTACGGGTACTGCTAACTTTGGGGTGGGAAGTTTGGCTTCCCTCAAGTCTAAAGGGGTGGCTGCTGCTGCCTCGGATAAACTGTTTAAGTTGCTGCGAAGGTTGTTGCCAAAGTCGGACAATTCGGTGACTAAAGTGGTGACATAACCTACTTTTAAGGCTTGAATGTTAGCTTTTGCCATTTGTGAGCCTGTTTCGGCTAAGCCAATGTTGCCTTGCTGTGTGGCTTCAATAAGTGCTTGAATGGCTGCACCTTTGTCTTCAGTTTCGTCTCGCTTGGCATCGGAGGGTTTAGCTATAGCATCTGGGTCGATTTCGTTGCAGTAAGCACTGCGTCCGTTTCGGGATGATGCTATTTGTAAAATTGCATCGTCTGGTGAGATTTTTTTGTCTAAAACTAAGGAGAAATATTGATTGATTTCAAGGGCATCGGCTTCAGACATTTTGGAGTTTTGCCAGTCGGGTTGACCAAGTGCTCTGCGGGCGTTGGTGACATCTGAAACTTTGGGTAATCCCCAAGTGGTTTTGATGTCTTTGCGGTCAATTGTTAGGTCTGTTGTATTCATGGGTTGGTAATCCTTCTTCTGCTAAACGTTTGCGAACGGAATCAATGCAGTAATTGGCTTCTTTGACCCAAGCTTCTAAGGTAAGCAAGCATTGAGCCTGGAAATTAGAGAATTCTCGGACGTAAGGCAGGTATCCAAACTCTGGACATTCTTCTTGCAGCAGCATTAACCGCCTTTTGAATGTGGGTTCGGATACTCTCATTGCCTTGCGAAGTTGATAGCGATACCAGATTTTTTTCGGCTGGCCTCCCACATCAACTTCTACAGGCTTTTTCGGTGTAGGCATTGTGCCAATGAGCTAATTTTTATGTGCCAATGAGCTAATTTGCTTGAAACCCTAATTGTTGCGTGAGCTAATCTCGTCAGCGCTAAAAATAGCTCACAAATGGGGTAAAAAAATTTAGCCGTCTGTGCCATCTGGGTTGGGCTTGCACGCTTGAATCGTTGGGGTGTTCTTGGCAGTAACTCAAGGCTAAAAGTTGCATTTTTGGTACTTGGTAAATGGCAACATTTAGAACTGTGAAAACTGATATTATGGGTATGGCTGATATGGCGATCGCTATGCCAATTGCACTCACTCCGGCAAATGCTTGATTGAGCTTTTGGGCCCAATCCATCATCGGTGTGGGTGGCTGCGATTGCTGCTCAATTGCGAACACAGCTTGTGCAAAAGTAGTAGGGAAACTGGTGCGCCCGTTGAATTTTTGCAAGTGTGCGATGATCTGGCTGAGGGTTTCAGGTGTTGTTGATAATGCGATCGCGCACTCCCCCAAGCCGGCTTTGAACTGATACGATCCTGATGGCGTATCGAGATAAGCAATGCCAGCCACTTCTCGGATGGTGCAATCACCTACAGTGCAGCGGAATTCACCTGTTGACTCAATTGCTTGCAGTTCGGGTTCGTCTCCCGTGAGCGTTAAAATTGGTTCGTTTGACGAGTGCAACCGGTCTGCAAGTTCAACGGGTTCTAGGTAGTCGTTAACATCGGATGCAAAGAAACGATCGCACTCCGAATTCGAGGCGGTAGCCGCTTCGTACTGGTGTTGATGGCGATAAGCTTCCAATGTTTTGATGTAGCTGGCTTTTTGGTTAAGCGGGCCGCTTTCTACAACGTGGGTCATCAGGTGGAATTGCCGCGCGATCGCTTTCAGTTGTGCCAATTTAAGCTCATCTAAGTTGTCTGGAATCTGGCTGCGACGACCATCACCGGCTGTGGGTGGCGTATCGCTGTCAAAGGCGTTTGGCTCTTGCACCGCTGCTACTAGGGGCGATGTTAGAGGGAAAGACAAATCAGCGCTGGCTAGAGTGCCAACAGAAATTGCGGTCATAATAATAATGCTCCTTTTTTCTGGGAGTGCCAGCCCTTACCGAAGATGTCCAGTCTTGAGCGGTAAGGGCTGGTTTTGTTTTGTCTTCGCCTCCTCCACCTTCACCAACGCAGTGTTGCGTGAGCTGGAGAGGGAAGTTTTAGGGCTGCCCCTAGCTTTTATACTATCGTGGTACAATAGTATTGTCAAGCGATAGTATTGTAATAACGAGCTACCTGCCACTAGCTTTGAAATAGTGCTAGTAGTTTGTCGTGTGATTATCAATACTCTTAAGGAATTTATAGACAGCAGAGGATTAACCGTCTACCAGTTTTGGAAACAGGCGGGGATAACCCAATCAGCGGGTTATCGGCTTTACCACAACCGTGATGTGTTGCCATCAAAGCGGGTGTTAGACAAAATATGTACAGCTTATCAAATACAACCAGGGGAGTTGCTGAGGTGGGAACCCGACAACATATCATCCCTATAAAAGACCGAGAGCGCATCCAAGAATACGCTCTCAAGCTAGCCAGGGAAGGTAAACTTCAATATGCAATATTAGTGAATGTAGCTACCCAATTGCATCAGGCTTTGAAAACGAAAATTTTTCAAGAAACTGGGCAACAAAAGTCTCCCTATGAAGACTTAAAAATTACCCCTAAATTAGTAGCACATTTAGAAAAACAATTTGAAAAATTCTTCACATCGGATTTCTGGGAAAAGAATGCCGAGTGGATTATGAATCACTTAGATATCTGGAATCAGGGAGAACCCCATTCAGACATCCCGCCCGGAATGCTGGCTTTTCCTCCTGACCCATCCTTCCAAAAATCAGAATCCTGGACAGAATCCCAGATAATTAATGCGTGTGGATATCATGTAACCGATGAATTATTACAGCAAATAAATGTACAAAACCTATTAGCAGATGAATTAGCAAAAATATTAGGACTTGCACCCCTTCCAGTTCCAGTAACTGAACCCAGATTATTCAATAATAAAGCAACTGTTGCCCTGCCAACAGCCGCTTTAATGGCTTCCAGTCTCCGTGCCCAGATCCGGACAGATTTATGGGGAGAGGCTGCAAGCAGTATTGCTGTTTTCCAACATCAAGCCAAGGGCAACTCTAGCAATTATATTGAGCATTACATTAGCAGCCCTGGTGACATTACCTTGCTCCCTTGGGATGAAGCCCAGCAAATTATTGATAAATTTGGGTTCACCAGTGCCAAACTGCACATGATTTTTGCAGCCCATACTATGAAACAGGAGACTCCTTGGCAAAGCCTATTTACACTAAAAGCTAGCGATATTGTCAAGGAAATGGGGTGGGATAAAAATCACAAAAAAACTCAAACAGAAAAGCTGCTAGAGATTGCGAAAACAGCATTTGCTCTTGATTGTTTATTGGTCAAAGCTGTTTGGATTGAGGGAACGAACAAGAAAGGGCAAATTATAGCTAGCGCTCCTGTAGGGAGAATGTGGAATATCTACATCAAACCCCAAGGTCAATTAAATTTTGAAGGCAAGGTAGACAACCCCTATGAGATATACATAACAGTCCAACCCGGATTGTGGACTCAAGATTTTTTGAATCGAGCTGGAGCTAAATCGCGGGAAGCATTATATCAATTTGGCTACCTTTCCCAACAGGTGCTAAGAATTGATCCATACCATAACGAATTTGCCTTAAGACTAGCAATTCATGTCACGATAGAAAGCCGATTTCATACCAGTGGTGAATACCGAGTCTTAACCCTGCTAGAAGCGATTTTACCCAAACGAGAAATTGACTCAGCCCGCAGCGATCGCCGTAAAGCTTACAACTTAAAACAGAACTGGGATGATGCCTTACAACTCTTGATAACTTTGGCCTGGCAAATTCAATTTGACCCAGAAACTTATCCAGAGAGACTTCAGCCAGAAAACAAAGAAAGGAACCCAAAAGGCTACCTGGATCAGTGGCTGGCGGCCAAGCTCTTCATACTTCAGCCAGAACCCATCCCAGTCTTGGTAGCAAGCAAGGCTGAACCTCAACAATTAAAGCCTGCTTTGCCAAAGCCAATACCAATAACAAGTGCTGATCTGCGAAAAGCCCGTGAAGACAAGGGATGGAACCAGAGAAAATTGGCTGGCTGGTTGGGGGTCTCACAATCGCTGATTGCTCAGATAGAGCGTGGACAGCGGACTATCAGCCCAGAAATAGAGGCTAAATTGCTCAAGCTGTTGGAAATCCAAGACTAAAGTTCACGTCGCGAGAACTACTAACAATCTTGAAGTTACCCAAGCCTCGAAGGAAGCTGGGGCTAATTTTATAACCGCCAAAGCGGTCAGGGAATTCTTAATTGCTGAAACCATTGCTGTGATTACATTTTATTTCTGAATCCTGAATCCTGCAATCCTAACTCCTGACTTCTGCTTATAGATGCGTTTGCTCTAACTAGCCCCCCTGAAGGGCTCGTTTTTGTAATCAAGTCGGTGAGAGTCGTGTAATCAACAAAAAAGTTTTAAAAATCGCCCTAAAAGCTTTGCTGTCTATGCGTTTTAGCTTGATTACAAAATCATCCACATCCCAGGACAAAATCATCCACATCCCAGGACAAAATCATCCACATCCCAGGACAATGTTTTTTCAAAACCTTTGCCCCGTCTTGGTTTCAGCCTTTGATTACAAGCCTGATAAGATCTAGAGAAGTTTAGATCAGCCAACCAACAGCCTTTTGCGAAAGGTGAGACAAAGAGTTATTCCGCTACCAAGGAATAGCTCCCGTGAAACCCTGCACAAAAAGACTGGGTGCATTTACCAAACTCACTCAGCCTCAACCCCTACGAAAAGCCCCCTCAACCCCGCCTGACCCCATCTGGCCTTCCTTCCATTTGACCAACACCGGGGGTGTCCAATGACATCACCCATCTCCCCTTTGTCCGAATGGCTAGCTTCGGCCATAGACCCCGACCTCATCGCCCTCAACGTCCAAACCCTAGAAGGCGACACCCCCTACCCGTACCTCCTGTCCGAAATCACCGCCGCCTCCGGTAGAGTCCACCCCGACGCACAATGGCGGTGGGCCAGAAAACACTACAGCCACATCGAAGCTGGTGGCTGGTGGTGCTCAGGCCTTGACCCCCTCAACAACTGGCAGCCTATGTATTGGGGCTGCTTCAAACCCCACCAACCCCGAAACGCCTTTGACCCCAAAGGCAAAATCAAACCCGTCAAATACGAACACCCCCCCAAAACCCCCACCAGAGCCTTCTTCCTGCAAGTTCCAGACCACATCTGGGCAAAAGTCGCAGCCCGCTACGATTTACCCATCGACCCAGAGGATTTGGGAGCGGGGGAGCGGGGGAGCGGGGGAGCGGGGGAGATGGAGGACGAAAATCTCCCCTCTGCCCCTAGTCCGTGCTGCCCTGCCCCTAGCCCGTGCTGCCCCTCTGCCCCTCTGCCCCCCTGCTCTCCCGCTCCCTCTCCCCCAAACCAGCCTCAGTTCTGGCAATGGGTATGGGACAACAACATCCCCATCACCATCGTTGAAGGCGCAAAAAAAGCCGGGTGCTTACTCACACTGGGCTATGCCGCTATTGCCCTCCCCGGTGTCACCGGCGGTGTCAGAACCAAAACCCCACAAGGCGAAAAATGCGACCCCTACCTCATCCCTGAACTGCAACACTTCGCCACCCCAGGGCGGGAAATCTACATCTGCTTCGACCGCGACAGCAAACGCCAAACCATCCAAAACGTCAACCGGGAAATTGGCAAACTCGGCCGCCTGTTCGCAGCGGCAAATTGCCCCGTCAAAGTCATCAACCTGCCAGGGCCAGAAAAAGGCGTTGACGATTTCGTGGTATCGAAGGGCGAGGATGCCTTCAGCACCCTCAAAAATGAAGCGCAAGGCTTCCAATTCTGGCTTGATAGGGAATCATGGCTTTTAACCTATCCCGCCTCTTTAAGGCTAAATTCTCGCTATCTGGGGAAACTCCCCTATCCAGAGTCCGGGTTAGCTTGCATCAAAGCCCCCAAAGGCACCGGCAAAACCCAAGCCTTGACTAACTTAGTCTCACAAGCCCTTGACACAGGCGATCGCCGCGTGCTGATAATTACCCACAGGATTCAACTAGGTAGGGCGATCTGTGCCAGCTTAGGAATCAACTACATCGACGAAACCAGAGACTCAGCCCTTGGTAAACTGTTCGGATACGGGTTGTGCATAGACAGCCTCCACCCATTGTCTCAAGCTAATTTTAATCCTGAAGACTGGGAAGGTGCGATCGTCATCATCGATGAGTGCGAACAAGTCATCTGGCACGCCTTAAACAGTTCAACTTGCCGCGAAAACCGAGTTGCTATCTTGCAAACTCTGCAAGAACTCATCCACAACGTCTTGACAAGTGGCGGCTTAGTTGTTGCCCAAGATGCAGATTTATCCGATTACAGCATTGACTACTTAATAGCCATAGCAGGCATCCCTATTTCGCCTTGGGTTGTTGTTAACGAGTGGCGACCAAAACGAGGGCGAGATGTGACTTTTTTTGCTACTTCTAACCCGGCTTCGCTGTATGTGCAAATGGAGCAAATTCTGTCTCAAGAAGTCACTTGTTGTGACCTTGAAAGCCGTGCCGAATGCTGTCCTATAAGCTTAAGCTGTGCCGAATGTGGTGGTAAGAATCCTGCTGAATATAGTTCTGAAAGCAATACCCAATGTAGTTCTGAAAGCTATGTCAAATGTTGTCCTATAAGCCGTGATGAATATGGCTTTAAAAGTCGTGCCAAATGTTGTCCTATAACCTGTGCTGAATATTATCAGAAAACCTCTGGTGAATGTACAGTAAAATGTACGGGATATGACCCTAAAATTTATGTCAAATCTGTTTCAAAAAATCCTGGAGAATGTAACTGTAAAAATTTTGATAAATGGGGTTTGCAAACTGCCAAATGTTGCCCGATAAATCCTACTGAATATAGCTCGATAAATCCTACTGAATCTAACCCTATAGAGCGATATCGATCGCGCATTATGGTTGTAGAAGACTCGCAAAAAGTTACAGGAAAATGGTCTTGTCGCAACCTAGAAACACAACTGCAAAAACGCTTTCCCCATCAGCGAATTCTCAGGATTGATAGCGAATCAGTATCAGACCCTAATCATCCCGCTTATGGGTGTATTGAACAACTCAATACCCTAATTCAAAACTACGATATCATCATTGCCAGCCCGACAATTGGCACTGGTGTCAGCATCGACATTCGAGGTCATTTTGCTGCTGTTTTTGGCATCTTTCAAGGGGCCGTAGCCGTCAATGATGCTTTGCAAGCCCTAGCGCGAGTTCGAGATGAAAATGTACCTTGGTTTGTTTGGACTAAACAATTTGGTCTGGGCAAAATTGGGAATGGCAGTGCTAGTTATCGAGCAATAATCAAATCTCAGCAGAAAGTCATTAAAACTAATATCAAACTGTTACATGGTGTTGATTTTGACATAGATTTAGCCCATGACCCTGTTCAATTGCGGACTTGGGCTTTAATGGCTGCTAGAATTAATGCGGGAATGTGGAACTACAGAAAGGCAATTTGGGAGGGATTAAAATCAGAAGGGCATCGGGTAACGCTGTGTCGAGAAAATCAAATACAGCGGGAGATTAAAGTTCTGCAAATGCAACAATTGGCAGCTAATAATTGCCAAGACTGGGATTTATTAGAACAGCTAACTGAACAAGCGCAAGAATTAGAAGAGGAATTAGACAACTTAGAAACTGTAGCTAATTGTCTCAGTAATGAGGCAAAAGTAATTAGGGAAGAGAATAAAGTGGCTGAGGCTTCAGGAGTTACCAATGCTGAAAATATTACTCTGTCTGAATACCTGAAATTGAAGGACAAACGGGCTAAGACAAAGGCAGAACTAGAGCAGCAACGTAAGTATCAATTATGGGATACTTATGGAGTGCCTGTTACGCCTGAACTCAAACTCAGAGATGATGACGGCTGGTTGCCCAAAATTAGCCTGCATTATTATCTAAGTTATGACCCTGAATTTGTCAGGTTGCGAGATAAAAATCATTTGGCTGGACATCAGGAAAGGGGTAAAGGTAAGGTTTGTCCCCAAGATTTGCGGTTACTTACGGCTAGGGTGGAAGCACTTAAGAAATTGGGAGTGATGGAGTTCTTCAACCCAGACAAAGAGTTTCGAGGAACTGATGCGCTTGCGATCGCTTTTGCTGAGAGAGTTAAGCTTTGTTCTGTTGATGTGAAAGACTTTTTAGGCATTAGTGTCAATCCCAAGGCTAAGCCAATGGAGGTGGTGCAGTATATTTTAAGGTGTAAACTGGGCTTTACTTTGCGGCGAGTTCGCCAAGAAAGGTCGGAGGAACGAGATGCTTTAGGTAGGCCAAAACGTATTAGGGTTTACCAGTTTGGGTTTCCCCAGGATGGCAGGGAGGCGATTTTTGAGGTTTGGCAGCAGCGGGATAAAGAGGCAATGTCGGCGGAAGGTTTTTCTCAGTGTTTTGAAGGGGGAGCTAGTGGCACAGGGTTGGATAATAATATGGGGATATCTGAGGGTGTGTTTTCTCAGGATGTGTCTCAACAAAATAATGAGGTGGTCTTGGCTGGCACAGGGTCGGATAATGATATAGGGATATCTAAGAGTGCGTTTTCTGAGGATTTGCCTCAACAAAATAATGAGGTGGTCTCGGCTGGCACAGGGTCGGATAATAATATAGGGATATCAGAGGTTGTGCCGCCTCTGGATGAGGAATTGACTCACGCTACTCAAGTGTTTGGAGTGGAAGCTGCACCTGGGGAGACATTAACAACAGAAGGGATGGGAGTTGCAGCTTCATATCAGGCGATAGAACCCGAAAATCACGTCATTCCCACTTATGAGACAAAAGTACCCCAAATAGCACCGTCAGAGCTGAAAGTGGGCTCAGTGGTGAGGTTCTGCGGTAAGGTTCAGAAATATGTCGTTAGATCTGTTTCTGGGGCTCAGGTAATGGTGAAATCCCTGTTTTCGGGGCAATTCGTCAACACTTACGCGCACCGCTTAGAGCTTGCAGAAGAGGGGACAGCATGAGTTATTTATGGCGATCGCACACATGGGGATAAGAAAGTTGAACGGCTTATTGCACAAGGGTTTGAGTTGATAGGTTTCAAAAAAGATCGAGAGTAGAGGCGATCGCGATTAATGCTTAGTTCAGCCTTGTATTTGTGAACTGCTGTCTGCTTACCTTGAGGAAAGCGCTACCGTGAAGACAAAATCAACACTTTTTTTGGCTTGGCAAGACCAAAATAGCCGTTCCTGGTTTCCCATTGGCAGGCTAACATTTGATGGAACCAACTACGAATTTACCTACACGCAAGGCGTTTTAGAAGCTCAAGAAAAGTGCGGTTTTGAACCCTTATCCTCGTTTCCGCGCTTAGGTGAAGTATATAAATCAACTTACTTATTTCCCGTATTTGCTAATCGGTTGATGCCGAAAAATCGCCCCGATTACTCAAGTTTTATTCAGTGGCTAAATCTTTCTCAGCATGAAAGAGAGCCAATTGCCATCTTAGCCCGCAGCGGTGGGAGGCGAGAAACAGATACGCTCACTGTTTTTCCCCTTCCTGAACCAGATTCAGAAGGGCGGTATTGCCTTCACTTTTTCTTGCACGGACTGCGGTATTTGCCACCTTGTGCAATTGAGCGAATTAATCGCTTAGAGACAGGAGAAAAGTTGTTGTTAGCTCACGAATTTCAAAATCCTAAAGATCCTAAAGCTTTGACTTTAAATACCGATGATCGCTATATTGTCGGGTATTGTCCGCGATATTTGAATAGGGAGTTTTTTGAACTATTGAAGAATGCCAGTTTGATAGAGGTGCGCGTAGAGCGTGTCAATCAGCCACCGACACCGCTTCAGTTTCGCCTGCTGTGTAATATAACTGCTCAATGCTATGATGACTTTTGCCCCTTTTCAAGTGATGAATATCAGCCTTTTCTCGGTGAGGTGGCAACTGTTTAACTCATAGGTTAGGGTGACAATTTTTAGGGTAAAATGATGTGTGGATTGTCAGGAAAAGAAAAAATTAACCTGGCAGCAAAACTGGCTCAGGTAATGCTTGATAATAATCTCGTTGCATTAAGAGGTTTAGGGTTCAAAAAGTACAAATTAGATGCGCGTCAGCTTTCCCTAAGTCGCATCGACAACTCTCTTTTTAGTGGTAAACGACAGAACCGGGGATAAACCGGGGACAAAACGGTATCAAACCTGTATCAAAACGGTGTCAAAAAACTGACGATGGTGGTTTTTCTACGTTTCTCCAGGCGATCGCCGGACGGGTTAACAACTACTCTGAGACCATTTATAGATAAAGCTTTGAAGCTCCTTAACCTAAAAAAGAGCGAGGTTTATTGACAGGTCTATTGACAATAATGATTACGATCACCCCCCAGCTTCCTTCTCCGTTGTCGAAACCTGAAAAAGTGGCGTAGGCCAAGCGGGCCTCCGGCATCGCACTCCTCCATCTTTTTTGAAATTAATCGGTTTAAATCGCAAATCTTGCTAGCTTTCAGGTTGCTTGTCACCCTGTAAGGGCGATCGCCTAAAATAAGGGTTTGTACGAGTTAGTTTTTCTCCTCTACGCCGAACGGTCAGAAATATCAAGTAGATTTTTTGATGATTAGAGAGGAAAAACAGGCAACAGTTCGCAGTCTTTGAATTGTTTTGGATGATGAAGATTTCCCGCGATTGGTAACGTCTTTTGTTCTATAATAAGAGGTGAGATGATGAATTCGCTAATGAAGTTACTAGATGTGGTAGCATTACTAGAAGATTTGCCAGAGCTTGAATTATATCAGGGGCAGGTGGGAACTATTGTTGAAGTGTACGAACCGGGAGTTTTTGAAGTTGAGTTTAGCGATTTGAATGGTCGGGCTTATGCCATCGAGACTTTAAAGGCTAATCAACTGATGGTTTTACATCATTATAAGTTGATACAGGAAATGTTAGTTAAAGTTTAAGGCGATCGCGTTTTTATAATTTCCAAAACCTCAAAATGGAATCATTTCTATTGCCGGAATCCAGCATTGGCGAACCCAGTTATCTCAATAATGCCGACGTATTTATTAGCTTGGAGGGGCGAAACTATATGTTTGCCGCAGTCAATTGGAAGCATAAACTACCAAAACGGCAATCTTATGGGTACATTGACAGCAAGGGGTTAAAGTGCTACTTTGCGGCTGGTGACAGCTTCCCTATTTATAAGCCAGGTCAGATTTTTCTAGAGATGGGCAGACTTTATTAGAGGTTTGAATAATGTTGAGGGCTAATTGGTTGCTCAAGCTAAGACGAAGAAAGAACTAAGCTTGCAAGTAGCTATGAGTTTAATTAGTCCTGTCCAGCCTTATTAAGTAATTGCTCCATCCCGTGTATATCAAATCTCAAAAAACGGTCTTGTAGGTTAATAGCACGCTGGATTAGTTGCGGGTCGTCTGTTTCATCTGCTTCCCTTAAAATTTCATTTAATGCCGAAATCAATGGGTCTGTTTGCCATAGACTCGCATTTATCGTTGTTTCAAATTTTTCGGCTAGTGCCTCAGTTAATTCCAGCCCAGATAACGGATCTCGACACGATTCATAGCCGAGCCATTCGAGAAAACCATCAACATCAAACTCACTGGTGGAGCTTGGAAGTGCCTCAATAAAAGCACAAGCTAATTTACGCTGAATAAAATTAATTGTGTTTTTTTCTTTAAAGCATTCATCTATTTCTCTAATAATGTCTTCAGGTAAATTTTCATAATGTAATATAGCAAGTAGTCCATAAATACATTTTTCTGTATCTTCTTGTAAACCTAAATTAGCTGTAAATACTTGAGTGGCTCCCTTCCATGCACCAGGGGGGGCTTTTGCCAAGGTTTCAAATAGTTCTTCCTGGCTGATGTGTCCAGCCAAGCTTGCTAATGTAGAGAGTCGTCCCCAAATATCGCCAGATTCTTCCATCCCCTCATGTAAAAGCCGATGTAAGTAAGGTACAACTCGTTCAAAATTATCTCGATATTGGTAATATAAACACTGCTCTGCATATTTCCATAAATGGGGTTGAGGTTCCTTGAAAACATTCGCTAGCAGTTGCCATCCCAAATCAGGCTTTTTGTACATGAGGAAGGGAAGACCTTCAAGAATAGAAAAGCGGACATAAATTTCTGTATCGTCTGCAACATGATGCAGCAGTAACAACAGCAATTCAGGGACAGGTTGCTCATTTTCTAATAATCGGTTGCAAAGCGTTATTGCACTTCGTGTTGCTACACCATGTATCGAATTAAGAGATGCGGAAATGATATCTTGTTTGTTGGTGAAAGTTTCCTTATCGCCAGGATATTTAGTGTATAGCCAAAACAGCAATAATGATAAGCGTTCGGCTGATTCAGAATCAATTAATACTTTACAACAAGCTTCTAAGGCTTTACTAACTGTGCTACCATCCTCCCAAATAATTAAATAGCGTTCCAGCCAATTGAGTAAAGTAGTTGCGAGGGTTTCTCCTTCAGGAAGGGGTTCTATCGGTGTCCATTGCTGCGCTGGTCTGACGTTCCCAAAACAATAGTGTAGATGCAATGCGATCCCTTCTACAACATCGCATAAATAATCTCTGTGTAGATTTTCTTCGATAAAACGGGTAAATAAAACTACAAAACGTGCAGGGTGTAAGGAACAAGCATCGCACAATACGCTTTTAACTTCACTAAATCCACCCACCATATTTATATCAGATGTGTCTCGATTTCGATGTGTTTGGTAGTAATGCAGTAATTGAAAAATACCTTGATCTGATAGCTTGAGCAAATCTTGGGGAGATAGTGGAGACCTTACCAATCCACCCCAGGTATAAAGAGTCGGTTCAGGACGAGTGTAGCCAAAATGATTTTGCCAAGTATCGATAATATCTTGTATATTTTTACTTCGGAAAATCGAGGGAATTAAAAGGCATAAATTGTATAAATCGCTGGACACCCAAAAAGAATCTTGTGTCTCATCTTCTTTCCTCTCAGACACCAGTGACAAAATCATTATTTGATTAGTTTCTTGCGCTGATCGTGAAATTTTGGGGTAAGCCATTTGCATTAGTTCGCCTAGTTCATATCTTAGGTCACTAGCTCCGAAAAGTTCCTCATCTTGCAACAGGTATTCTACTCCACAAATATAAGCTTGAAAAAAGTTACTTAAAAATAAAGTACCTGCTAAACAATCAATATCAAGAATAAGAGTCCAAAACTTAATTGAGTGGGAATAAATAATATTGTCTTTGTAGGCTTCAATGAGAAAGTAACGTATAGCTAATTCCTGAGAGCTTCGTAGTCGGGATTCATTTCCCAGCCACCAAGCGTTATTTTGGCGAACACGATGTTTAAGTGCCTTCTCTACAGCATAAAGTAAGATATTAAGGTCATTCCAATGATGGATAGCATGACGACTGTGCCTTCTATTCCATGACGTATAGCGTAAAAAATTGTTATGTAATTTGTCTTTTCCATATCTAGCAACGCTCCAACGTTCCAATTTATCCAATACTAAAGTCAGCAATATATCAGATTGACAAAGGCGCATTTCTAGAAAGTTATCTTTGTGGAAATTATGATGCCTACAACGCAGGTTGTAATGGAAATTACCAAGCTGTGCATCTTCGGCTAAAACATTTTTTGTAATGTACTTCCACAACAAGTCATCTCCAGAATTAGTTGCTTGCACCCATTGACTAAGAGATTTGCCAACAAGGTTATGTTCAGTGTTAACATTTTCAATTAGATCTTCCAGTATTTCACGGATACCATCAATACTCCAAGCTTGAAAGTTGTTTAATGTATAGCTAATTGTAGCTGCGACTTTTTGCTTGTTCGCCCATTGTATCTTGATTGCTTGCCTCCAAAGTGCCACGACTTCTACCGGGTATACATTCATCCATACGTTCAGATGTCGAACAAACTCAAGCAACCAAGTTTCCCGTTCTGTTGTTGATAGAACTTCAGGAAACCAATGCTTCGTGAGGATATCAAACCAAGCTCTATTGTTTACTCGCCACAACAAACGTCGAAATAAATCTGGGAAATTTTGGAAAATTCTACGCAGCGATGGCCAATCTTCCTCCACAGGTGATATTTCGGAAAAGGATTCGCAAATAAGACGCTTAACATGATAAGCAATTCCCTTATGGGACAGCACCTTCCACACCTGTCGCCTAAATATGTCGGGTTGAGAAGCACGCAGGTGAAAGAAAAATGCTCTAACTGCTGGACGAATAAAAGGTAGCTGAGGATGAACGAGAATAAATTGCGCTAAAGTTTGGCCTTTAGCTAACGCAGCTCGGACGGTAATACATTCTGCTAAAGTTTGATGGCTGAATTCCAAAAGACTAGGCGAACTTTCTAGGAGCACCTCCTGGCTAATCAAGTGTCTGACAATATCTTCGTTGGTTCCAAAAGATATTTTAGGGTACTGCTTTATCCGCTGTTGCATTAACTTTTCAGCCATATTTTGCAAGGCAACAATAGCCTCAGTACCAAGGGGTTGTTTTTTGACTACGACTTCCTCAAGAAAACTGTTGTACAGTTCGTAGGCAGATGCAGGTTGCAACGGAACATCAAGTTTTGCCAGTTTCTCGTAAATCCGCAAGTTTTGAGGTATTTGCAACAAGGCCCGAAGTTCAGGAGTTATATTAGAAATATTAACATTCCAGTTGATTAAGAAAGGCTTAACTTCAGCATCAAAATCAAGTGGTTGTAAGTTGACTTTGTGTTGCCAAGAGCGACCTCGAAGTAAGGGGTCATACTCTAAGTCAAAATTGCGGCAAGCTGTAATAATAGTTACTCCCTCTATTTTTCCTAGACGGTCGATAATTCTCAGAAAAACCTTGAGCGCATCATGTTGACGACTTAGTGACAAACTATCTAGGGAATCAATTATCACGACAGTTCGGCGAAATTCTGTCAGACGAGCACATTGACCCACAATATCTTCGGGTAAGCCATTCGCTACTAATTTGTGTTCGCTTTCGGCATTTGTAAACTGGTCTCCTTTAATAAATAAAAGTCCCCAAGCTGACTCTTTTTCGCGCTCAATGTAATCTACAAGGTCGAGTAACAAGCAGGTTTTACCGCTACCAGGACGGTCTGTTAGTAGAATGGTTCGACTTCCCTGCTCGATTAATTCAATTAATTTTGGTAACTCAGAACGGGGAATAGGTTTACCGTCTATGGTTCGTAACCAGTTTCGCCCAATACTTGAAGCTTGTTTGAAGGCTGTAATAATTTCTGCTTCAGTGCGTTTTGGCGTTGGGCTTATTCCTTCTTTAGCTAATTTAGCTAATACATCTGAGCGGTTGATAGTGTGTTTTGTATCTCTTAAATTAGTTTCGTGACTTTGCAGATAACGCTCTAGTATAGGCATTGCCAGATTAGCCATTGGTATGATTCGATCCAAATCTGACTTATTTTGGCGATCCCATTCCTCGAACCCTTGAGGTGAGCCAAAACTGATTTTACTAACCAGAAAATAGGTAGCCTCTTCGGTGCGTCCTAAAATTTTTGCAAGGGTTTCTAATGATTCCTGCTGATTTTTGTCTGCCTCGCGATGGAAAGCAGAGTATTCGGCAAAATATCCACAATTTTCAACTAAGCTTGCCAAATCTCCAAATGGAGAGCGTGAGTAAAACTTAACTTTGGAGTTGATTCTTGACTCGAGCAGGTCACGAGCCTTGCATAACTCATCCTTTAACACTTTGTCTGAAAATGACCAAGCCTTGTGGTCAGTTTGATTCTTCTTCGCTTGGATAAAACAAGCATGACCATTTTTGTAGAGAACAACAATATCGTCTACTGTTACCGAAAGGTTTTCCCCTGGTAGCCCTGTTGAATTAACTTGGATACTTTCAATAATATTGTCCTCTAAAAGCCGAATCAGCCAGTGTAGCGCTACACGCAGTTGATATTCATCTCCAAGGCTAGACCTTTTTCCTGCAATGCTCATACTTATTTCAAGTAAATCTTTGTACAAAAACCTAATGCGTCTTGTACAAGTATAATTTTTCTTCTAAAACACTGGCTGGTAAACGTTGCACTCAGAAGACATCAGAGGTTGCCAGCAATTGTGCTATCGCTAGTTTTGGGTAAATGCCATCCAACTCGGCTTTCTCCAAACTTAAAGTGTAGCTCCGGTCGTTTACTACCCAATTGTAATCCCTAACTTCAGAGCCGGATTATTGGCCCATCGCTCCGCTACGTGAGTATAAATAGAAGTCGTCCTGGGGTCTTTATGCCCCAACAAGTCCTGCACTTGCCGCAGTTCTGCCCCAGCTCGCAGCGCCAGCGTTCCCGCCGTATGTCTCAAACTGTGGGTCGATATCGTGCGCCCCGGCGAATGTTTCAGCCCTGCTTCCTTTAAATAGCCGTCTACAACCTTCCGTATCCCCCGGCGGCTAATCCGCTGCCCACCTGCCCGGTATCCCACAGCTACAAACAGCGGGCTAGAGGGCGCAAGCACTTCCATCGCTTTTCTCGCTTCCAAGTAATTCATCAGAGCGAGTGCAATCTCCGGCGTTAGCGGCACAATCCTAATGCTGCCCTTCCCCTCCACCCGAATCCCCAAATTATTGCCCTGCTGTACCAAATCAGCAATATTAGCCCGGTGCATCTCCACCGTGCGCGGCCCCTCCAGCGCCATAATCACCAGCAGCGCCTTGTCCCGCAGTGCCTTCACGCTGCCGTCGCTCTTAATCGTAGCCAGCAACTTCTCCACTTCCGACTTTTCCAGGTAAGTCACCTTCTCAGCAGCATCTCGCTTTTCCCTCGGTGGCTTCACGCTGAGGGCGGGGTTGACCAAAATCAGCCCCTTGGATGCAGCAGCATCGTAGAAACGCCTGACTACCGATAATTTTAGGGCCACAGTCGCAGGCTTCAATTTCCTGTCTTCCACCAACCAACGGCGGTAGCGCTTAATATCATCCTTTGTCGCACTAGCAAGGTTGATTTGGGAGTCGGCGCGATCGCACCAAGACACGAACAGTCGCAACTGGCGGCGGTAAGTATCGGCGGTATCTGGTGCTGCGTCCCCAGCCGCGACATCGAGTTCTAAGAACTCCGTCCACGCCGATAGGAGGCTAGAAGCCGTAACCAGGGAGGTGATTTCAATGTCAGAAGCTTGACGGGGGTTGGAGCTAGAGGGATTGGCAAGCATAGCGAGTTTTATTGATCGCGATTTAACTCATTAAACCCTGAATAGTACCCAAAATTACCCTTATGGGACTTTTCGGTTGGATTTGGATGAGCAAATGAGGCTCTGTTTGCGATCGCTCCTCAAACAGTGGAGGTTCTACCCTCAAGTTCGCGATAAAAATGCTAGAAAGAAGTCGTCTCCCTTCAGGCGATCGCCTGCCATAAAGCCGGACAAAAAGAGGTCATCATCGTAGGCCTTGTTTTTTCCAAGCGACCCAATTCGATACAGATTTAGAAAATTCTGTACTAAGCAGGTCACTACAAATAGGCGTTATTTTTCCGAACCAACTTCCGTTATTTTTGGGGGTGCAACAGCTAAAAACCTTGTGAATTCGTAAAAAATCCTGGAATAAGGGGCTAAATGCCCAAATTAACTTCCGCTATTTTCCGAAAGCGATTCCCTTATTTTGAAGCAAGCAGAGATCCACCCTTCCACCAGTGCGTAACTGCGGACTCTTGCCCCAGAACCCGCCCAAACCGGATGGATCAAACAGCCTTCAGTCCACTCTTGCAGCCATTCGCGGGCCGTCTTGTCCGAAACCCCAAACCAGGACACAACATCTGAAACGCCGATCACAAAAGGATTTTCAACTCCATCTAGAACTCTTGCCAAAAGTCGCGTGAGGAGTTGCTGAGAGCGACGTGGCAATTCTTCCCAGGGTAGAGCATCAGGAGCAGCGCCTTGATAAAGAGACTTAGCTTTAGCTTGCAGTTCATCCGCTGCCCGCGCCATCGTCTCGACAAAATAAAGCAACCAGGGCGTGTGGTCTGGGTCGTGGCGGCCTTCATAAAAGTCCACGGGCAGCCCCATTTGTAGGGAACGGTAATAGCGATCGCGATCGGCATTAAAATACTCGTCAAATGAGAAAAACCCCCGCATT
>NZ_JARFTR010000229.1 GCF_029167235.1 Kamptonema sp. UHCC 0994
TCAAAGAACCGCCAGGATGGCGGCGTTACGGATACTTTTGCGTATGATTATGGGTAACAGCATATCAGCTTGGCAAAGCCAGAATTAAGACATCTTCACAGCATGGCTAGTAGATGGTTTTGCCGGTTTCACTTCTTGCATTCCCATCCGCGATCGATAAAGTTCAACTAGACACTGCTCATACTTTGAAAGATCCGATTCAATCTGAGTAAAAATGTCGGTTGATACTGGATCGGTGAACTTCGCCCGCAGGTTATTGATATCAACAATCCCTGTTTGTAAATCGCCCAGCGTACTCCGCAAAAGAAACATTTCATCAGTTCCTTGAAGCGAAGCTTTTAAGGAAGCGAATTTATCAGCAACTTGTGCAGGAATTGACGGTTTTTCACCCAAAGCATCAAGACGCGCTTCTAGCATTTGGATGTGGTGCTGTTTATTGTGAACCATGTCGTGCAATAGCGATCGCAATTCAACATCCGAGGTTTTTTCCGCATAATGCTCAAAAGCTTGGCACGAATAGCGCTCACCTGCTAAAGCCATGTTCAAACCTTTAACAATATCGCCTTTTGTGGAGCCACCCCAAGCCGTTGCTAGCTTCCACCATTCTGCATTCACATCATTTTCATTGGGTAAAGCAGCCTCTTTTCCGCCGTAACCGAGACGAGCTAGAATTGCAGTAGTAAATATTGCCAAATCCCCCGGTTGACGGGAGGTAATTAAATTGCCATCAATCACCAAAGCTTCATTTATATACTCAGCTCCCGCGTTGATCATATCCTTGCGGATGGCATGGAAACCAGTTGCTTTTTTGCCTTTTAGCAAATCACCTTCAATCAAAAGTTGCGGCCCGTGACAAACAGCAGCAACTAATTTTCCGTGCTGCATCGCTTCTTTTACAAAGCGCACTGTGTTGGGATTTGTCCTCATTGTATCTGGAGCCATACCGCCTGGAATAACTACTGCGTCGAAATCTTCTGCCCGCATTTCAGTAGTAGTTCCATCCGCTTGCATAGCAACTTTTCCTTGTTTACCCGCATACTTTTCATTCATGCGCGAACCAAGGACAACCACCTCAAAGCCTGCTTGTTTCAGACCACTATAAGGTACTTGAAACTCTGAATCCTCAACTCCGTTTTCAATCAGGATAGCAACTCGTTTGCGTTGGCTTCCGTTAGTTTCTGCCATAATTGCTTAGCCTACTTTTCTTATTTTCTCCTACATTAACTTAAATATTAATTTCTCCGCTTCTTTCAAAAGTAATAAATCGGCTCATCTTTTACAATCTGGTTGCTGAGCCTTTGGGAATAGATATATATTAGCTTGCCTTCACACTTCAGACGTTAATTTTCCATCTTCCATATCAACGAGGCGATCGCACACCGTGAAAAATCCCAAATGTGTTGACATTGTATACACAAAACTGTTAAATTAGAAGAGTCTCCTATTAAAGCTAGACACCTTTGGGGTTTGCAGTAAAATAAATTAATCAAGGAGTTTAGTCACAATGCTTTACTCATTAGAGGAGTGAAAAACTATGACGACCTTAGCTCAAGAGATTCTTAATACTTTTGATAGGTTGGCTGACACAGAACAACTTGAGATTGGGCTAGAAATCTTGAGGCGGCTCGTCCATTTTGACTTTCCACCATTGACAGATGAAGACTTTATCTTAAATGCTGAAGAGTTATTCCTAGCATTAGATCAACAAGAAATTGATGATGAATAGTCCCGATCGTGGCGAAGTCTGGCTTGTCGATCTGGGCTATGTGGCAAAAGTTAGACCATGCTTAGTGGTTAGTATCCGGGTTCTCAACCAGGATCGAGCGTTAGCGACTCTAATACCTCATACCACAAGCCCAAGAGGTTCACGCTTTGAGGTAGATGTCAAAGCCAAATTCCTGAAGCCCGGAGTGTTCGATGTTCAGAATATCATCACAATTCCTCACGCGAAGCTAGTGAGGAAACTGGGCGAATTAAACTCAGAGCAGTTAGCACAAGTCGAAGAGGCTTTGCTTTTCTGGTTAGGATTTGAGGATATGGATTCTGGCGAAGAACCCTTATAGATAAAGTGTAAAGGGAAGGGGTTTGATGTGTTTCGCAATTTGGAGTTTAACCCCGAAATCGTCTATCCTAGAATCAAATTAATGCCACGATGAAGGGTATATGGATGTAGCGCGATCGCTAGTTAAATTAGCTGTTGGTACTGGCTGCGTGTTGTGTGGCTTGGCGTGTTCGCCAATTCTTGCAGAAGCAGGAATTGTGTGGGGCCCAATTTTAGCCTCTTTTCTAGGGAATGTGGCGGCTGGCAATACGGCAAATGCGATCGATGCCTTAACCGCAGGGGAAGATCCCGATACGGTATCCCTAGAGAATAAAGATTTAACCAAAGCAGTGGGGAAAGCCATAGCCGCCGTCATCACCCTAGCCGCGAAACAACACCGAGGCAAAACCCACGACAACCTAGAAAAAATCGCCATCCAAGCCAAAAATAATTGGGTGAAAATTGCCCAACAGGAACTCACCCAGCAACGCTACCCCCAATTAAGAGAAGCCAAACTCGACCAATTCCTTACCCCGGAAGAATACAGCCTCACCCAAGACGGCAACCTCACCGCCCCAGAATGGCAGGATATTTTCATCCGCTTAAACATGGCAGCCTGTAAAGGCGGTGGCTTTCAACTCCCGCCAGAAGTCTATCCCCAAGTTGCCAAATTACTGCATACAACCTTCCCCAAAGCCTTAAGAGAAACCCTCAAAGAAGACTTTGCAAAAGATGGGAAAGCTTTTGCCGGATTAACCTTGCAGTTACTCACGGGGATGAAAGCGGAACTGGCACAACTGCGAAACACCAATCTGGGAGTGAATGCCGCCGAATTGACGCAAATTCTCCAAGAGTTCCAGCAGCTAGAAACCCAGTTACGGGGAACCGTCGCCCAGCAGCAGGCATTTTTTCGGCAAATTTCCCAAGATATAGATTCTGGTTTTGCCGAAGTCTGTCAACAGTTGGGGGTGATGGAAACCAATATCACCGCATTGTTACAGAATTTAGAGAAAAGGCTAGATGCTTTAGATGAAAAGCTGACGAGACTGGAAGCACAAGGCGGGGGGCGGCAGCTATCCAAACAGGAGTTTCGCAACCGTCAGGCGTTATTGTCTCAGATGCGGGCTGAACTGGCAGGACGAAAGCCCCTCCACCATGCGGTTCCGCTGAATTTAGGGAAAGAACAGCAACCCCATCAGGTGCAACGCCTTTGGGATGATTCGGTGAAGGTGGGGGAACAGCGATCGTTTCTGTTACCCTCACAGACGAGCATTCTGGAGGTGTTTAAGAATCCAGCTATTAGTGGCAAGTTTCTAATTTTGGGTAAACCGGGAGGTGGGAAAACCACAACCTTGTTAGAGTTAGCCCAAGCCTTGGTTGAGCGTGCCGAGACAGATAGCGATGCACCCATCCCCGTCATTTTAGAGCTTTCGGAATGGCGGACAATTACAAAAGGACGGTTTAGAAAGAAGGAAGAATACGACCCTTCAATCAAGGAGTGGATTCTCTCTCAGCTTCGGAGTAAGGGAATTAGCCAGGAAATCGGAGAACAGTGGATTAGGGAAAAGGAGTTAGTGCTGCTTTTGGATGGTTTGGATGAGTTGCCATCGGAACTTCAGGCGAAGTGTGTCCGGGCAATTAACGAGTTTTTAAAGAGTGAATTTTCTCCTCTGCATTTGGTGGTGTGCAGTCGCAAGGAAGAGTATGAAAATTATCAGGAAGTTTTGCACTTAAATGGTGCGATTTGCTTGGAAGATTTGAGTGTAGAGCAAATGCGTCATTATTTCGCCAGTGTCAATCTTGCGGAGTTCTGGGACAGAATTAAGGATTCTGAGAAGATTGTCAATTTTATCAGTCAGCCTTTGTTTTTGGCGATTACGAGTATTGCCTATCAGCAAATTGATGTTGAAGAGTGGCGAAATTGTAATACTGAGAAAAACAGTATTGATTATCTGCTTGGTATTTACAGAGTAGAAATGCTTACAAAAAAAAGAAAAAGTAAATTCTACAAAACAAAACGAGAACCTAAATCTTTACTCGCTCAAAATAACCTAATTCGATTAGCTAGGTATTCATCAAAAGAGTTTCAATCTGATTTACTCGGAGGTGATCTATTAACAAATTCAAGAGATCGGTTATCTTATATAGGAGTAACTTTACTTTTCATGATATTGATTTGTAGTATTATGGCAAGTAATGCTATTGCGTTAATTCAAAATCAAATAAATATAGAAAATCAATTAGTTATTGCGAACTATCTATATTTTGGCTTTACGAGCATTTCTACAATCCCTATGATTGTAGTCATTATTTCAATGTTTGTAGCATTTATGACATTGATGGAGGAAGCCAGGGAGTTTTTGGAGAAAGTACATGAAAAAGTTCATAATATAAATTCAGTCAAAAATAAAATATTAGACAAGATGATTAGTTTCACTGTTACTATAATAACTATCGTGAATGTCATCCTTCTTTTTGGGCTTAGTTTTTTTGCTTTTAAGATTCTTTCAGATGACACTATTTTTCTATACATTTTAAATATAGGGTTAAATTCTCATTTGGCAAAGTCCATAATTTTGGGATGTGGAATTGCGCTTTTTTTCTTGCCCTTTACCCTTTGCTTCAAACCCGCTACAACAATGAAAATCATCGGGTTCAATCCGCTTGGAGCTTTGATAACTTGTGGTGTGGAAATTGTGATTTTATTATTCATAGTAATAACACTAATCTTTGATTGGAGGCTCCTACATATAGTATTGCATGGCATTAATATTGAAACCGTTGCATCAGCAATTTCATTTGTCGTTAGTTCAGTTATTGCTGGTGGAGTTATTGGCAGTTTAATTATAGAAATTGAGAACGGAAAACGACAAGAAAGTAATACGATTGTAATTTACTTCATAAATACTCTAGTGTTGTTTTTGTTGGGAATGCTTTCTGGTATCATTCCTACCTTGAATTTTAGCCCTGTCAATGTAGCACTAAGTAATGGCATTATTCTAGGATTGATATTTAGTTTATTTGCAATTTCAGCATGTATTCAATATCTTGCACTTCGCCTCACTCTTTGGTTGACTGGTCAAATGCCTTGGAATATAACCCGCTTCCTTAACTACTGCACAGAACGCCTTATCCTGCAAAGAGTTGGCAACCGTTACCGCTTCATCCATCGCCTCGTTCAAGAACACTTCGCCAACCTAGAGATCCAAAAAGAGTAAAAATTTGGGAGCAAAAATCAATTGAATTTTGAAATTTTAGGAGAAATTCATGACATTGAAATCATTGCCGTTAATCGCTCAATTCGAGAACTCGACCGATTGCAAAAAAACTATGGCTCTGGACGTTGGCGCAAGCTAAAAGGTATCGCCACTATCCAACTCGATGATGGGACAGTGTGTGAAGCAGAAATTCACTGGTATGAAGCGCACGGCATCGGTCAAAAAGAATTCAAACTCAAATATATTTTGGAGTAAAGATTATGCAATTTGTTGTTTGCATCAATAACACAGATTATTCAGCTTCCTTAGAAGTTCGCAAAATTTATCAAGTTTTACCCGACACTCAAGCCAACAATCATCAAATGATTCGCGTCATTGATGAATCTGGAGAAGACTACTTATACCCCTGTCGTTATTTTATAGCCCTTGAGTTATCAGAACCCGTCCAACAAGCACTTGCTACCTGCCTCTAAAATTAACCCAGAAACCGGTTTGTGCGCTAGTTTCTGCATCCTAACTGAGAATCGCGATCGCACCCTAAATGACATAGTGGAAGGAGAGAAGATAATGGCGCGACTCGTTTTGTTAGTAACTTTAATATTTTTTGGAGTAAGGTTAGCGTGGCGTTATTACTTCACTATTCTCTGATGTTAATTTCCCATCTTCCATATCAACGATGCGATCGGCAATGTCTAAAATCCGATTATCATGGGTTACTAAGAGAATCGTACAACTTTGTTCTTTAGCAAGCTTTTGCATTAAATTTACCACTTCTCGCCCGGATTTGCTATCGAGTGCGGCGGTAGGTTCATCTGCTAAGACTATTTGCGGCTGGCTGACGAGAGCACGCGCGATCGCTACCCGTTGTTTTTGACCACCAGATAAGTCATCTGGATAATAATTGATGCGTTGTTCTAACCCGACTAACTCTAACATTTTTGCGGCGCGATCGCGCATTTCTGCTTTAGATATTTCTCGATGTAACTCTAATCCCATTTGTACATTTTGTAACGCGGTTAAACTCCGGTGCAAATTATGTGCTTGGAAAATATAGCCTGTTTTGCGTCGCGCCTGCACTAATTTTTCTTCATTAGCACCGCAGAGTTCTTTGCCAATAATTTTAAGGCTGCCTATTTGTGCGGATCGCAATCCTCCTATTAAGGTTAAGAGGGTTGTTTTGCCTGAGCCAGATGGCCCCGTCATAATGACAATTTCTCCGGCATTAATTTCGAGATTGATGTCATATAATACCTGTTTTTTTAGTTGTCCTTCACCGAAATAGTGGTTAAGTTGGTGAATGGCAATTACAGGCTGAGATGCAAAGTTTACAGTTGAATCTTTATCTGTTTTGTAGTCTATTTCTATGGATTTCATAGCGATTAATTGAGTTAGTGAACGGCTCGATCCAGGCTTGTATTCTGTCAAATTTTGTAGGGGCGGGTTCGCCCAGATATTTGATACATACCGACAAATTTTATAAACCCGCCCCCCACCCAAGTTTCCTGTTACCAGACTTAATATCAGAGATAATTTTAGCAAGTATATCAAGTCCGGTAGCAACAGATAAGCATGGGCGGGGCGGGTTTATCCAGTTTGTCGGTATGTATCAAATATTTAGGCGAACCCGCCCCTACAAAACTCGATATTATGCAAGTTACAATCAAACGAACTTGATATTAGCAATTAGCAATTAGCTAAAATATATCAGCCGGATCTGCTGCTTGCAGTTTCCGAGTTGCGATCGCGCCGGAAATTATACACATAATCAGGGTTAAAGTTAATACCATCATAGCTCTCATTAACGTCATATACATGGGTAAATTTGTAGCATTTCTAGTTAAGGCATAAAGCCCAATAGAGATTCCGACTCCAGGCATAAATCCCAGGACTGAAAGGATAATAGCTTCTTCAAATACAATGCCAAGCAAATACAAATTGCGGTATCCCATTGCTTTAAAGGTGGCGTATTCTGCCAAGTGGTCGCTAACATCTGTGGAAAGCACTTGATAGACGATAATGACACCAACAATAAACCCCATTGCCACGCCTAAGTTAAAGACAAAACCAATGGATGTATTATTAGCCCAGTAGCTTTTTTCAAACTCAATAAATTCTTTTTTTGTTAATACTTTAACATCATTGGGTAGGTAAGCTTTTATGGCTGTTTGTACGGAGACAGGATCGGCCCCAGGTTTCAAGTGAATTAAACCTGCATTAATGCTGCTGGCTTCTTGCTTAGGAAATAAGCGTAGAAAGTTTTGATCGCTTGTCATTATGCTACCGTCAGCCGCAAAAGATGCACCGATGTTGAATAAGCCACTAATGCTAATAGTGCGGCGATCGATTTCTGTTGTGACGGGTTTTCCTTGTTGAATTTGCGCGATCGCCTGTTTATAATCACCCCTGGAACCTTGGTCAAATATAACTGTATCTGGGAACCTAATATCCGTCGCATTCTGCTTAATTGCTGGCAAGTCAAAGGCGGGACGCTCCGGGTTAAAACCAATTACTAATATAGAACTTTTTTCGCGTGTTTGGGGGTTTTTCCAGCGGGCTACTTTGGCATAAAAAACATCTGCTGATTCCACTCCGGGCACGTTCATGGCTTGATATAAACGCCGCCTCGGAAAATCTGATAAGTTGATCAGGTTTTGAGCTTGGGGACTGATTAAAACTATGTCAGCATCAAGGACTTGGTGCAGCCGAGTATTACTGCTATAAAGGGCATTTTGAAAGCCAAACTGCATAAACATCAGGATATCTGCAAAGGCTATTCCGGCAGTTGCTACTAACATTCTCCCTTTGTCGTGACTGAGTTGCAGCCATCCTAACGGAGTGCGGCGCTGGAGTTCTTGGAGGTGTTTAATTAATCCAATCATTTTTCAATTACCACCTTGACTTGCAAATTAGTTAATGCTGCAACTTTTGGGCTGGAGGTTTCATTCAACCGGATTTTGACTTCAATAATGCGACCGTCGATGTTGGCGGAAGGATCGGCATTAATCACGTTTTGTTTGAGGACTTGTAGCCCAATTTGTTCGACGGTTCCCTGTAATTCGCCGCTTAAAGAAGTGCTAGTAACTTTAGCTTTCTGCCCAATTTTTACTCCCTCAATATCGCTTTCGTAAACTTCAGCAACGGCGTACATATTGCGGGTTTGTCCGAGTTGGACGATGCCATCATTACCGACTTTTTCCCCTGGATAAGTGTAAATTTTGAGCACTTGCGCGTCTTTGGGGGCGCGGATGTAGGCGAGATCGAGGTTGGCTTGGGCTTGCTTGGCGGTGGCGATCGCGGCCTTAACTTCGGCTTCTGCGGTTTGGATGTCAGTGGGCCGGATTTCGGAGATGCGATCGAGGTTAGCTTCAGCTTCTATAATCTGGGCGCGTTGTGCTGTTTGGGCTTGGTTGAGTTTGGCTTTGGCTTCGTCGATTTGGGAGGCGCGTGATTGGTAAATTTGGCTGAGTTTGGCCTCAGCTTCGTTGAGTTGTTGTTGGCGGGAGGAATGGATGCGGGTGAGGTTGGTTCGGGCTTCGTTGAGTTTCTGTTGTGCGGTTTCCAGAGTTAGCTGTTTGCTGTCTCGTTGTTGAGTAGAAATGGCTCCTTCTTGGTTGAGTTGTTCGTAGCGCTGGGCTTCGGTTTTGGCGTTTTCGAGTTCGGCTTTGAGGCGGGCGATCGCGGCTTCTTGACCTGCGATTTCGCCTTCTTTTTCGGCTTGGATGCGGGCGATCGCAGCTTTTTGTCCTTCAATATCCGTCCGTCGTTCGGCTTGTAAGCGGTTGAGTACGGCTTCGGCAGCTTCAATATCCGTGCGACGTTCGGCTTGCAAACGTGCGATCGCGGCTTCTTGGGCTTGGATTTCTCCGCTTTTCGCCCCCGCTTTAACTGTGGCGAGTTTGGCTTGGCTGACTCGCACTTGTTGTTGTGCTTGTTCAAGGGCGGCCAACAGGCGATCGCGACTATCAAGGATGACGATCGTTTGGCCTGTTTTTACCCAATCTCCTTCTTTTACCAGCAGTTTGTCGATGCGATTGCCTTCAGCGGAACTGGAGGCGGAAAGCGCGATCGCTTCCCCTTGGGGTTCCAGTCTTCCCAAGGCTGTGACGGTAGTGATTTGGGGGGCGGCGGCGGTGGCGACTTCTTGGGGAGAGTGCGATCGCAGCACGTAAGCAGTTCCACCAGCAGCCGCTAGAGTTGTGACTGCGGCTAGGGTCAGGAGTTGGCGGGTGAGGGATGGAGTTGAAAAGAAACCTTCGACGGTGGCGCGGTGTACCATTACACACCTCAGTGAAGAACTATACGGTTTAGTTTTGTGTTAAACTTATACTAAACTGTCCAGTATAATCATGTCAACCCCCACAACAAACTTTTATAGAACCACCATGAAACGAGCAAAACTGAACGAATTAGACCCCGCAACAACCGTTGACAAGGGCGAAAAAATCCTACTGGGAGCGATGCAGGAGTTTTTGACTCACGGGTACGCCTCAACGAGCATGGATCGAGTGGCGACGGCGGCGGGAGTGTCCAAAGCGACGGTTTACAGCCACTTTAAGGATAAAGAAGGGTTATTTAGTGCCTTGATGCAGCGGTTGGCCGAAGAAAAAATTCTGTATATTCAAATAGAGTTAGAGGAACCAGAGCAAGCTCTGCGGAAACTAGCCCTGACTTTGCTCGAACACAAGAAATGCGATGCCGAGTTTCTGATATTTATTAGATTAGTCGTGGGCGAATCGGGGCGTTTTCCCGAATTAGCACAAATGTTTATTAGCAACTTCGCCAAAATTGGTATTCAGCGATTAACTTGTTACTTAAGTTCTCACCCAGAGCTGAATCTACCCGATCCAGAAGCAACGGCGCGAATTTTTATTGGGTCAGTAGTATATTATCTGATGACCCAAGAGATCCTGCACGGTGCAGAGATTATCCCGATGGAGCGCGATCGCTTAATCAATGGTTTAATGCACTTGATTTTAGCATCTAAAAATTCAGTTTAGATGCCTAACAGCTTAGATCGTTTATAGCAACTTCAAATCATAAGTGCTATTATTAAGGAACGTAAAGCTGTCACTCAAACAAAATTTAGAACTTATGGCCATATTCGGATTGGGCAAAAAGCTAACCCTGCCTACAAAAGAAGAAGCATTGCCGGGAAGGGTAGAATCCATGCCTGTACCCTCTCGTCACTTCGTCAACGGCAATCCCATCAAACCTCCTTTTCCAGAAGGCATGGAAATGGCAATATTTGGTTTGGGTTGTTTTTGGGGAGCCGAACGCAAATTCTGGCAATTAGAAGGAGTTTTCACCACCGCAGTCGGCTACGCCGCAGGGATAACACCAAACCCAACATATCAAGAAGTTTGTTCGGGAAAAACTGGCCACAACGAAGTAGTCCTAGTAGTGTTTGAACCGAAAGTTATTAGTTACGAAACACTCTTAAAAGTGTTTTGGGAAAGTCACAATCCCACCCAAGGAATGCGTCAAGGAAATGACACTGGAACCCAGTATCGTTCAGGAATTTATGTCTATTCAGACAGTCAAAGAAAGCTTGCTAAAGCTACACGGGATGCTTACCAAAAAGCCCTTTCAGGAGCGGGTTATGGCGAGATTACAACTGAGATTTTAGAAGCTCCTGAGTTCTACTATGCAGAAGACTACCATCAGCAATACTTAGCCAAAAATCCCGGCGGTTATTGCGGTTTAGGTGGCACAAAAGTAGAATGTCCTGTGGGAGTTCTTTCTTAAATTCTCTCATAAACCTTGTGGGGTGGGAAGAATGCTATAGGTGTTAACTTAAGCCGAAAGCCCGCCAGGGATTAAGGGTTTGACGTTAAGTTAACACCAATGGAAGGATGCCTGCCCCCAAAGGTCTATTTTAGGGATTCCTCTGGATTTGGTCTAATCACTCTGTGCATATCCAGCACTGGCGGTGCAATATCTGTTTGCGTTAACATATCGTGAATTTGTCCCCGGTGGTGGGTTTGGTGATTGAAGAAATGGGCCAGCAATAAACTAACAGGATCGATGTAAATTAATCCCTGACTATTTCGATATTGAAGATTACCTGCCAAAAATTCCTCAGTCAAATCTGAAGCAAAAGCTTCAATCCGAGCATCTTCTGAAATTCTAGCAGTAGAAAGCTCCTCAAAATCCTCATATAAAATTGCATCAAGTCCTGTTGACTGAATCTTCCCACCCTCAAATCTTGTCATCCAAATTCTATCGCCTACCATAATGTGATTGAGAGTACCGTGAATGCTTTTAAAAAATGCTTGGCGTGTTTTTTTGCGCTCAGTATCGGATAGTTTCGCACAAGCATCGTAAACTCTACTATTAGCAAGTGCGTTGTACCGAGCTAACATTTGAAAGTGTTCGATCAATAAATTATTCATATCGCAATGACATGGCTCCGTTTATTTATGTCCGACTACTTATCTAATTTCTGGAGATATACAGTAAATCAATCAGGAATTGCTTAGAGCTATTTGCTTGCAGTTTAAAGCCAATTAACGGCAATAACAAACCAACCAGAAACATCCCCGATAGTACAAGTATAGGTGAGTTAAACTTTCCTTCGCCGATCGTGGCGATCGCAGACAATATCCATATATTTCCAACGATCCCTAACCAAATTGACATAAACACTACGACAAAAGGGTGCATTGCCATCTTAATCTCAATTTTGCTACCCATGCCTTCAGGGTAAATTTTTCCTTTAATTATAGGTAAAAAAGAGTTCCGATAATTGATGATGCGATTAATTTCAAAAGAATGGTCGCCAACTTCACCCTCATAAGGTTTTCCATAATTATTGATGTTCCATCGAATTGCTTTTCTAGGTTCTACAACTGCTAGTAATTTTTGACGGACTATCTCAGGATGTAGGGAAGTATTAATGGTAAATTTTTCATAAGGAAACATGGTAAAAACTCCAAGATGAGAATCTGTGTAAAACCAAGTTTTATAGCTGTTCTTAAGAAAGTGAGATATTCGTTTACCAATTAACAATTAGCAATTACCATATAACTGCTACACTTACATTTCTAAGTACCCTACTTTTCTTCTGGATGAGCCGCCGCTGGAGAGCCCGCACCTAATTGGTTAATATGGGCGATCAACTGATAAAGTCTTCCCAAATCTCGTTGAGTAAAATACAAAATTAAGCGCGGTAAATCGGCAGTTTCATCACCTAATTCTGGAAGTAAAGCTTTGCTTTTTTCAATTTTCCCCTTAACCAGAATGTCACTGAAATCAGTATTTAACTGTTCGACATCCCCATCGGATAACTCAGACTTGAGGCGGATGACAAGCTGATCTCCTACGTACCGCGTCGAGTGATAAACTCGATAGAAACTGGCGATCGCATCACAAGCGACATCCAAATTATCCGTAATCGTGTAAAGGCTGGGATCGTGCTTGCTAATTAAACCGCGACCCATCATTTGTTTGCAAATAAAAGCATTCCAATCATGCCAATAGTCCCCCCCAGGGCGATCGATCAATACCACTGGTGCAGGCCCAAATTTGCCCGTCTGAATCAATGTCAAACACTCAAAAGTTTCGTCCAGAGTGCCAAAACCACCGGGAAATAAAGCCAAAGCATCACTTTCCCGTAGGAAAAATAACTTGCGAGTAAAGAAATATTTAAATGTAAGTAATTTGCGATCGCCTGCAATAAAGCGGTTAGAACCTTGCTCGAAAGGTAATTGAATATTCAACCCAAAAGAATGTTCTGCACCCGCACCCTCATTCCCCGCCTGCATAACTCCACCACCACCACCTGTCACCACCATAAACCCCTGTTTAGTAATGGCACTGGCAAAATCCCTCGCCATCGCGTATTCTTGACTATCTGCCGACACTCTCGCAGAGCCGAAGATCGCAATTTTGCGAACGTGGCGGTAAGGATAAAAAAGCTCAAAGGCTTTCTCCATATCTAGCAGAGAGCTCGCGATGATTTTCCAGTCGAGGCGATCGAGTTCCTCCCCCGCCATCCGTGCGATCGTTGAGAGCGATCGCGCAATCCACACTTCGTGCTTTAAATTTGGTAGCTGATTAATTAAATCAGTCACCTCAGCCTGGAGGGAATCAATTGCTTGGCCAGAGGATGAGGAACTCATTAAATTTTTCCCAACGAGCAGAGCTGTAACTATCTATTGAAAATGCGCCTTTAAGCCAAAATTTTGAGGCGCTAAGCAAACATCAAAAATTTAAAGCTCGACGGACTTGCCGCGCTTGAAGTGGAATTTATGCAAAATCAGTTTCATCTCAGTACAGACTAGGACTGCCGCCAATTCGTACTCTACGGTGCGATTTGTCCCCAAGATGCCGTCGGCGACAGTCGGGGACTAGACGCACTTAGAGTGAAAGGTACTTTTCTAAAGTGTTGGAGAGTGTAGTCTTGGGGACTGCACCAACCACCATATCAACCCGTTGACCACCCTTGAATATCATCAGCGTCGGAATGCTGCGGATACCGTATTGGCTGGCTACGTTGGGGTTCTCGTCTGTATTAACTTTAACTACCTTCACCTTCCCGTCATACTGCTGGGCAATTTCATCTACGACAGGTGCGACCATACGACAGGGGCCACACCAGGGAGCCCAGAAGTCCACTAAAACTGGAACTTCGCTCTCAAGCACTTCCTGCTTAAAGGTAGAGTCGGTAACTTGTGCGGCTGCTGACATCCCTAGCCATCCTTGTACATATTATTTCTCAGCTTATCAGTCTAGCAAAAAGTGTTGCCTCTGGTACGAAAGCTTTCAAAAGTTTTGATTTGTCAACAATCCAGAGGGAACAGGCGATCGCCTGTAAGAGCAGATAAACAAATACAAGCATTTTAAATAACTAAATCTTTCTGCCCTCCTGCCCTCCTGCCCTCCTGCCCCCTGGCTCCTGGCTCCTGCCTCCTGCTAAAAAAGGAACCGCCCGAACAGTAGTCCGGGCGGAGTGTGGTGTGAGGAGTGAACGGAAACTAAATGGTCTCCGCTTTTTATATTGTGGCATCTCCTTCTGGATAATTGCAGGGATTTTTGTAATTTGCTAGACTACTTAACATTTTTTTGATACTCCCACCCCTCAAAGGAGGTGGGATTTAAGTAAATCTACTTACCCATGCCTAAATGCTGAGCTTTTTGATATACCTTACCTTCAGTCAGCAGAGAAGGAGCGATCACCACTTCCACTTGCTGCATCTCCTTAAGACTCTTAGCCCCCAACGTACCCATGCTAGTTTTCAGAGCTCCAAGCAAATTGTGAGTACCATCATCTAGCAACGCGGGGCCCCGCAAAATTTGTTCCAAAGTTCCAGTTGTACCAACGCGGATACGAGTTCCGCGAGGTAAAACAGGGCTAGGAGTCGCCATTCCCCAGTGATAGCCGCCACCGGGAGCTTCAGCGGCCCTAGCAAAGGGGGAACCAATCATTACCCCGTCGGCTCCGCAGGCGATGCACTTACAGATATCGCCACCAGTAATTAAGCCGCCGTCAGCAACGATCGTGACATACTTGCCAGTTTCTTGATAGTAATCGTCCCGCGCCGCCGCGCAGTCTGCGACTGCTGTAGCTTGGGGTACGCCAACGCCTAAAACACCGCGAGAAGTGCAAGCTGCACCAGGCCCAATACCTACGAGAATGCCAGCAGCGCCAGTTTTCATCAAATTTAGAGCGACTTCGTAGGTGACGCAATTGCCTAAAATGACTGGAATGGGCATCTGTTGGCAAAACTGAGTCAGATCCAGAGGCGTTACCGATTCAGGCGAAAGGTAAGCGGTGGAGACGACGGTTGCTTGTACGAAAAATAAATCTGCTCCAGCTAGGGCAACGGCTGAGCCGTATTTACTTGCGCCTGCGGGAGTAGCGCTGACAGCGGCAATGCCTCCCTGAGATTTAATTTCTTGAATACGTTGCTGGATTAATTCTGGCTTGATGGGCTCTGCGTAGAGTTCTTGCATCAGGCTAACAAATTCATCTTTGCCGACGGAGGCGATGCGCTCTAATATCGGCTGGGGGTCAGCATAGCGGGTTTGGATGCCTTCTAGGTTGAGTACGCCTAGGGCTCCCTGTTGAGATAGAAGTACGGCCATGCGGACATCTACTACTCCGTCCATTGCACTGGCGATGATGGGGATTTCGCGATCGATGCCTCCGATCTGCCAGTGAGTGTCTGCCAAAATTGGATCGAGGGTGCGCTGTCCGGGGACTAGCGCGATTTCGTCAATGCCGTAAGCTCTGCGAGCTGTTTTGCCGCGCCCTATTGATATTTCCACTCTTCTTTACCGTTCCCAAGACTTATTAAGTTCAGGGTATCAAATTATTGCAGGGGTTTTGCGGTTTGGGGGGAGGTGGGGGAGGTGATGCCTGCGGTGGTAACAGACAGAGGAAGTGCTGGCTACGCCTACGCGCTTATTGTCAGTTTAGAAACAGATCGGGGCGCGATCGCTCTAAATTCCACTTTAGCAGTGAGTAGGGAGTTGGCGATCGCTTGCGATTGAACACTAAAAATAGAAATATTTCGGAAAAGGGGATCGCGATTAATAATACAATAATACAACAATTATGGAGAAAATTTTCACAACTCTTACTATCATTAATCGTGCCGACAAAATCCTAGCCAAAGATAGCACTATCTCTGCCAGCTAAGTCCGCAGTATAGTGCTATAATAGGTAACATTTAGTTTGCCTAACAACAATAAACCTTACCCCAGATGAAACTGAAACGATTAGGCCACGTCGCCATTTGCGTCAAAGATATTGACAAAGCCGCTGAGTTCTACCAAAACTTAGGAATGGAATTAGCCTGGAAAGATGCAGACTGGGCTTACCTGAAAGCTGGCGATGATGGACTGGCCTTATTGAGTCCTAGCTACAACCAATCAGGGCCGCACTTTGGGTTTGTGTTTCGCGATCGCGCTGAAATGGAAGCCGCCTACAACCAACTCAAAGCTGACGGTATCCCCGCCACTCACATCCACGAGCACCGCGACGGTACAGCATCTTTCTACGCACGCGATCCAGACGGTAACGGCTTCGAGTACCTCTACGAACCGGCCTCACTTTAAATATAGCTAGGGACTAGGGACTAGGGGCTAGGGGCTAGGGAAAGAAGGGAATAGAATCAGCGAGTGTCCTAACCGCCAAGGCGGTTGCTATATTAAAAATTTCTCTCAGACTGAGATATTGCCATTTTGTCGTCTTCTAGCTGAGCTTTTCGCCTTGCTAACATTCGGGAACCATATCTATTAGTCCAAACCTGGGTAAATTCCGCACCTAAAAATAGAATTTGGGCCGAGTAATTAATCCAAAGCAAAAGTATTACAAACGATCCAGCGGCACCATAGGTAGATCCAATGCCGCTACTACCCAAATATATTCCAATTAATGACTTGCCGATCGTAAATAGCACTGAGGTGATCGCGGCTCCCACCCAAACATCTCCCCAAGCAAGTTTAACATCAGGCAAGAATTTATAAATCAGCGCAAAAAGCACTGTCACCACGCTAAAAGAGATGCCGAAATCAACCAGTTGCCAGATGCCAACGGGGATATGCAACAACCCATTTAACCACTGATTTACTGCTGCTAATACCGCGCTAATTACTAAAGAAACTAGGAGTAAAAAGCCAATACTGAGAATCATTGCAAAAGATAATATCCGGTCTTGTAGAAAGCCAAAAAACCCTCTTCCTGGCGGTGGTTCAACATTCCAAATCATGTTGAGAGCTTCTTTCAGGTTAGTAAATACATTAGTTGCCCCCCACAAAAGTGTAGCTACACCAATGATAGTTGCGACAATGCCTGACTTGAGGTTAGAGGCATTAGCTACAAGTTGCTGGATTGTTTCTGCACCGTCTTTACCAACTAAACTTTGAAGTTGCCCTACAAGTTGACCTTGAGCTGCTTCTTGGCCGAAGACTAATCCCGCGATCGCAATTACAATAATCAGCAATGGTGCTAGAGAAAATACTGTATAAAAGGCTAAAGCTGCCGCTAAGGTAGGGGCTTTATCTTTTTGCCATTCTTTAAAAGTTTCTTTAATCAGGGAAATAATTCTTTTCAGTTTCACGAGATGAAGTTCCTTAATTTATACAGGAATTATGCAAAGCTATTCGTAACGCCGCCATCCTGGCGGTCAAGTCACCGCC
>NZ_JARFTR010000246.1 GCF_029167235.1 Kamptonema sp. UHCC 0994
GGATGTGCTTTATTCTCCTAAAGGTGTGGCTGGATACAGTAAATCTCAGGCTGAGTCTCTGTTGAGGGCTAGTTTGCCGCCATTGGAGGATGACTCGCGATCGCCTGACTAATTTACTGGGGATTCATTATACCCAATTCGATTTAGGCTTGGTATTTTGTAAGTAGTCATCAGGCTGCGATCGTGGCGGTAAAGAAACTGCCATGATCGCAGTATTACCGTTAGACTGCGTAAGTTTTGTTTACCCTGAAACCCAACTAATAAACAAAAAAATAAACGCAGACAGATCGCTAAATCTATCTGCGTTCATCTCCCCTTAAAACCTGTTAAGAAGCAACTCTCGTAACAGTCCGAGGCCGTCGCCGACCCGTAAGCTTAACTTCCGGTTCTTCCTGAGTAACTTTAGGTTTCTCCGCCCCCACATCTTCTGGATTTTGCATCAAAAATACCAGCAACGGATTACTCTGAATTTCCCGACGTAGCAGCCTGTGAATCGCTCGTTCTAATTGCGTCTGCACTCCCACCCAGTCAACCTCAATTTTTGACCCGACAGGTTTAGCAAATTCTGACCAGCGATCGCTCAACACAGTTTCAATCGTATGAGTAATCAACTGTTGCAACAGCGATCGCTCCACATTTGTAACGACACCCTTCAAATGAATTTCAGGCTTAACAATCAACTTGCCTTCCCAACCCAAAGCAGCCGCCACTGTTACAATGCCATCTTCAGCCAATTGCTGACGTTCCTTAAGCACGTTTTCCTTAACGACCCCCGCACGGGAACCATCGACTAATTCAATCCCTGACGCTACTTTACCGCCAACGGAGATGGAATTCTGATTCAACTCCACGACATCGCCATTGTCGATAATCACCATATTTTCTGCCGGGATACCCATACTTTGAGCCGTCTTCGAGTGCTGAATCAGCATCCGGTGCTCGCCATGAACCGGCAAAAAGAACTTGGGTTTTGTCATCGCAATCATCAGCTTTTGGTCTTCCTGACAACCGTGTCCAGAAACGTGAATGCCTTTATCGCGACCATAAATTACATTCGCACCCAGCATCATCAACCTGTCGATCGTATTCACCACTGCGATCGTATTCCCTGGAATTGGATTAGCTGAGAACACCACCGTATCGCCTTTTTTAATCCTAATCTCTTGATGTTCGCAGTTAGAAATCCGAGTCATAGCTGACATTGGTTCTCCCTGGGAACCAGTAGTTAAAATTATTAACTTTTCATCAGGCATATTACGGACTGCTTTTAAAGGCTGGAAGATGTTATCTTCGCACTTAATGTATCCTAAATTCCGAGCATGGGCAATGACATTCAACATCGAACGCCCCACCACTGCGACATAACGATTATGCTTTTTAGCCAACTCTAGAACTATTTGCAGTCGGTGTACAGATGAAGCAAAAGTTGTCACCAATATCCTACCAGGAGCCTGAGCAAAAACTCGGTCGAGGTTAGGATAAACAGACCTTTCTGAAGGCGTAAATCCAGGTATTTCTGAGTTAGTTGAATCGCTGATTAAGCACAGCACACCTTTCTCGCCATATTCTGCCAGCTTTTGGAAGTCGAAAAACTCGCCGTCTACCGGAGTATGGTCGATCTTAAAATCTCCTGTATGGATTAAAACTCCCACTGGGGTATGAATTGCCACTGTAAAGCTGTCAGCCATTGAGTGGGTATTGCGAATATATTCGACTAAGAAATGTTTGCCAATTCGCACCATATCGCGAGGCCGAACTGTTCTTAATTCTGTCCGGTTGGAGACTCCTGCTTCTTCCAGTTTGCCGGCAAGCAAAGCCATCGCTAACCGAGGGCCGTAAATTACTGGAATTTCAAATTGTTTCAGGTGATAGGGAATACCGCCGATATGATCTTCGTGGCCGTGAGTAACGATCATACCCTTGATTTTTTCCTTATTTTCTCGCAGATAGGTCATATCTGGGAGAACAATATTTACGCCGTGCATCCCGTCACTGGGAAAGGCTAATCCTGCATCTAGGAGGATAATTTCATCCTCGTACTCGAAAATGCAGGTATTCTTGCCGATTTCATGGAGTCCGCCTAGGGGAATAATTTTGAGGGTGGGTTCACTTGGATTTTTGGTCATCCGCATCATTGACTCTTTCAACATTGCATCTTTCGTAATTGGCAATCTGTGATTAATCATTGGTAATTAGTAATTGGTAATTGGTCATTGGTCATTGTTAACAGTTAACTGTTAACTGTTAACTGTTAACTGTTAGCTGTTAACAGTTAACTATTTTATTCAGTTGTCTGAAAACTTGTTTTTGCCCCTGTAACTGGCTAAAGCATATCCAGCTTGCTAAGCTCATCTTTTAACTTTTTAACTATCTCCTCTGGCGCTTCACACAGCGGCAGTCTGGGGGCTCCAACATTCCAGCCTTGCAGTTCTAAAGCTGCCTTGATAGGAATGGGATTTGTGGTCAGAAAAAGAGCTTTAAACAGGTCGGAAAGTTGCAGATGAATCTGGGTAGCGACTTGGACTTGACCAGCTTCAAAAGCTTGTATCATCTGTTGGAGTTGCTCTCCTACTATGTGGCTTGCCACGCTAACTACGCCGGTAGCCCCAACTGCCAACATCGGCAACGTTAGGGAGTCATCCCCAGAGTAAATCTGAAATTCAGGGGGCGTGATGCGTCGAATTTGACTTGCTTGATCTAAGTTGCCACTGGCTTCTTTGACAGCTACAATATTCGGAATTTCTGCCAACCTAGCGACGGTTTCTGGAAGCAGATTTACACTACTGCGTCCAGGTACATTATACACCATTATAGACAATTCTGGAACGGAAGAAGCGATCGCTTTAAAGTGTCGATACAAACCTTCCTGCGGCGGCTTGTTATAATAGGGAACTACTTGTAATGATCCATCTAATCCTAGTTTAGCAGCTTTTTGCGTCGCTGCGATCGCCTCGCTAGTAGAATTCGATCCCGTCCCTGCAATTACCTGCGCTTTTCCGGCTACAGCCTTTTGCACGACTTGAAATAAATTATATTCTTCTTCCCACGTAAGAGCGGGAGATTCCCCAGTAGTTCCGCAGACTACTATCCCATCACTGCCGCGATCGGCTAAATGCACTGCTAACTGTTCTGCTACTGCATAATTCACGCTACCGTCTTCTTTAAACGGCGTAATCATCGCAGTTAGAACCCTTCCAAAGTTTACCACACTCTTGTCACTCCTTGATAATTGATAACTGGTAATTGGTAATTGGTAATTGGTAATTGGTAATTGGTAATTGGTAATTGGTAATTGCTAATTGGTAATTGGTAATTGGTAATTGGTAATTGGTAATTGGTAATTGCTAATTGCTAATTGCTAATTGCTAATTGCTAATTGCTAATTTATGTCAACACATAATATTGTAGGTCATTAGGACTGAAACAAAGCAATCCCTCTAGGTAATTAGCTTATTGGCTGATACATTGTCAGGACTCACGCATAACTTTATTCTGTCATTGCGAGTGAAACGAAGCAATCCCTCTAGACTACTATTAGCTTGTTGGCTGATAAGCTAATAGATTAGCATTAGTTGTGGCCTAATTAGTAATTAGCTAGCAATTACCAATTACCAATTACCAATTAGCCATTAGCCATTAGCCATTAGCTATTAGCTATTAACTGCTGTTGCTTTTACCCGATTTTTAAGCCAACTTTTCTCAATGAGTAATTCCGCAATCTGCACAGCGTTCAAAGCCGCCCCTTTGCGAATTTGATCCCCGCTCAGCCAGAGTTCCAAAGCGCAGGGATGAGAAATATCTTGGCGAATTCTGCCTACTAATACCTCGTCCTTACCACTAGCTTCCACAGGCATCGGGAAATAATTAGCTTCCCAATCTTCTACCAGCTTAATTCCGGGAGCTTGACTCAAAATCTCCTTAGCTAATTTCGGACTGAAAGGCTTGGCAAACTCTAGATTAATCGCTTCCGAATGGGCGCGAAGTACGGGAACCCGAATGCAAGTTGCCGTAATTCTAATATCCTGGGTTCCGAAAATTTTGCGGGTTTCGTTTACCATTTTCATCTCTTCCTCACAATATCCTAAATCGTTGATTTTCGTATTGTGGGGAAACAAATTAAATGCCAAAGGATAGGGGAAAATCTCAGTTTTGGGGATTTCACCCTGCAAAATCGCCCTCGCTTGGGCCTTGACCTCTTCCATTGCTCTAGCGCCGGCACCACTGGCAGACTGGTAAGTGGCAGCAACTATCCGCTCTACTGGTTGAACTTGGTGCAATGGCCAAACGGCAACGGCCATTAAAATTGTCGTGCAATTGGGATTAGCAATTATACCTTGGTGAGCTGCCGCCGCTTCTGGATTCACCTCTGGCACAACTAGGGGAACAGTTGGTTCCATCCGAAAAGCGCTGGAATTGTCAATGACTACTGCACCAGCATCTACAGCTTTCGGGGCCCAAAGTTTAGAGATAGAGCCTCCCGCTGAAGCGAGAACTAAATCTACATTATCAAAAGAGCGATCGCCTACAGCCTCTACAGGTAACTTTTCGCCAGCAAAGGAGAGAGTTGTACCAGCGGAACGTGCAGAAGCCAACAGCTTCAAGTCAGCAACGGGAAAGTCTCGGCTTTCCAATAACTCCAGCAACTCTGCGCCGACTGCGCCAGTTGCTCCTAGAATAGCAACTCGATAGGATTGGGGCAAATTAATTTCCTCCGATGGTTTGGACTTAAAAGGTCGAAATCTGAAATTAAAATAACGATTTTACTCAAGGTAAAGCGATTGAATGTTAGGGGAGTGCAGGATCAGTTACCATAACTTAGTGTAGTTAACCGGAGTTAGAGCAGCGATCGCTAAATGGCTACGTCCAGATTATATCTATCGCTAGTGTAGCAGGCAACGATCTCTCTGCTTTGAGTTGGAGGCGATCGCAAAATGGCACTACTCCATTAGAGCGTATTCTGAGTAGAGCAGCATGGCAGCGATCGCTTGCCAGTGAGAAAAGGGTTGAAAAGTATGATGAATCAGACTTTAACCTTCTGCCTTCTGCCTTCAGACTTTCCTGCTCTAGGGCCATTGTCCCCTCCGCACCCACCGCGTAAGCGCAAAAATTCTTCAAGCGTATTGTTTTAAGTACCATAAAAAGCCGATGAAAGTAACCCAGGAAAAGCTTCCAGCCAGCCAAATTGGTCTGGAAATCGAAATCACACCCGAAAAGTCAAAACAAGTCTACGAACAGGTAGTACAGCAATTTTCACGCTCCCTCAACATTCCTGGGTTCCGCAGAGGCAAAGTCCCCCGGCATATTTTGTTGCAGCGCTTGGGCCAGACTCGCCTGAAAGCTACAGCTTTGGAAGATTTGATTAATGAATCCCTCCAGAAAGCGCTAGAGCAAGAAAATATTGAGGCGATCGGTAATTTTGAACTCAGATCCGAATTTGAGCAGTTACTCAACCAGTTTGAACCGGGACAGCCGCTGACATTTTTAGCTGCGGTTGATGTGGAGCCGGAAGCTAAACTGGGACAGTATACTGGTTTACAGCTAAAAGTAGAAGATGTCAATTACGATGCAGAGCAAGTCGATCGGGTGTTAGAACAGTACCGAGCCGAAAAAGCTACTTTGATTCCCGCAGAAGGTCGATCGGCTCAGTTAGGAGATATGGCATTATTGGATTTTCAAGGTAGGTTTGCAGTCGCACCTGAAGGCGAAGAACCCCAAGAAATCCCTGGCGGTAAAGCCGAAGACTTTCAAGTTGAACTACAGGAAAATCAATTTATCCCTGGCTTCATCGCTGGAATTATTGGCATGAACCCTGGAGAAACCAAAGAAATTCCTGTAGACTTCCCCGAAGAGTACGGCAATCAAGAGTTAGCCGGCGAGTCGGCGGTATTTACCATTACCCTCAAAGAGCTCAAGGAAAAAGAGTTACCAGAGTTAGACGATGACTTCGCTCAAGAAATCAGCGAGTTTGAAACCCTAGCCGAATTGCGCGAATCTCTGGAAAAACGCTTTAAAGAAGAGCAAGAGAGCAAAATTACTGCCAATAAGGAAGGAGCTCTGCTCAAAGCTTTGGAAGAGACAATAGAAGTCGAAATCCCGGAAACGATGATTAGCCGCGAAGTTGAGTATTTGATGACTCAGCAGGCAATGCAGTTAAGCAATTACGGGATTGACATCAAGCAGTTCTTTACTAAGGAAAATATACCAGGGATTCGGGAGCGATCGCGCCCACAAGCAATCGAACGGATCAAACAGTCTCTCGCTTTAGTACAAGTTGCCAAACAGGAATCCATCTCCGTTGAGGAAGCAGAAATTCTCAAAGAAGAGAGAAAAGTAATGTCTCAACTTAAGGATAAAGATGTAGATCCCGACCGGTTGCGGGAAGTCGTCGAAGCTGATTTGCTTAAAACCAAAACTCTCAAATGGTTGGAAGAACACAGCACAATTGAACTCGTTCCTGAAGGCAGTTTAACTCCTATTGACGATGAGGAAGATGATGAGGAAGATGATGTGGAAACAAGCGCCAGTGATGCCACTGTGAGTGTGGAAGCTGAATCTGTAGTTGAGGAAGGTTAATTAGGGAAATTGGGCGAATAATTCGCAGTTACACAAACTTAGGCACGCTTCCTAGCGCCGCCGTCTTAGTGGTATTTACCGCCGGGACGGCGGCGTTACAATTGATTATCCGTAACGCCGCCATCTTGGCGGTGACTTGACCGCCGAGACGGCGGCGTTACGACTGATTTTGTGTAACTCCTAACTAGGAAAAAATCAACACTTTTATCGTTATTTTAAGTAGTTGGACAAAAATAAATAATGTCATTGCTAGCCCAGCGAAGCAATCGCAGGGGTTTGGGATTGCTTCGCTTGGCTCGCAATGACATGGTTGCGTTATGTCCGACTACTTAGAAGCAATCCAACAAATTGATTTAAAACTAATTTGGCTAACAATTAGGCAGCATCTACCAAAATTAAAGGAAACTGTACAAGAAATGTTATTAAATATCGAGGATGAATAACCCTATGAACAAATTTTAGCTTGCTTACCCAACCCACCGAAGAGCGATCGCCCTTACTCCCTCAACAACTCAGTACAGCACCCATTCCCCATCCGAGACTGACTAAGGCATAATAGATCAAAGCTAGATCCTCAACTTTGAGCAAAATCAGCCGTAAATCAGCCCTAAGTTTTATTACTCCTTGACTGGTATCATTATGGTAATATCTCAGACCAACCACCAATTTACAAGCTTCAACGATTTTGAGGTATCCGCCGTGAGCCCCAGCAACGTCGTACCAATGGTACTCGAACAGTCGGGGATGGGAGAGCGGGCCTTTGACATATATTCCCGCCTCCTACGGGAACGGATCATCTTTCTAGGAACCCCCGTTGACGATCAAGTAGCTGACTCCATCGTGGCTCAGTTATTGTTCCTAGATGCCGAAGACCCCGAAAAAGACATCCAACTGTACATCAACTCCCCCGGCGGCTCCGTGACAGCGGGTATGGCAATTTACGACACCATGCAGCAAGTCCGCCCCGATGTAGTCACAATTTGTTACGGCTTAGCTGCTAGTATGGGGGCATTCCTCATGGCTGCTGGGGCGGCTGGTAAGCGGATGTCTCTGCCCAGTTCCAGAATCATGATCCACCAACCTTTAGGTGGCGCTCAAGGCCAAGCTGTAGATATTGAGATTCAAGCCAAAGAAATCCTATATCATAAGCGTAAGCTGAATGAATTGCTGGCGCACCACACCCGTCAACCCCTGGAGAGAATTGAGGCTGATACTGAGCGCGACTTTTTCATGTCAGCGGCTGAAGCTAAAGATTACGGCTTAGTCGATCAGGTGATCGCTAAGCAAAATCTTCCGACACCGGGAGAAAATGTCACCGCAATGAAATAAGAGGCAGTTATGTCTAAATACGACTCCCATCTAAAATGTTCTTTTTGTGGCAAGTCTCAAGAGCAAGTTCGCAAGTTAATAGCAGGGCCAGGAGTCTATATCTGCGATGAATGCGTGGATTTGTGCAATGAAATTTTAGATGAGGAGTTGTTTGACTCCGGCGCGGTAGGGCCACAAACGCCCCCGCGCCCGGAACCTACACCAGCCAAACGCCGCGTTACTGCTGGTAAGACTTTGGGGCTGGGTCAAATTCCTAAGCCGAGAGAGATTAAGAATTTTCTAGACGAGCACGTTATCGGTCAGGATGAGGCGAAAAAAGTCCTCTCAGTAGCGGTTTACAACCACTACAAGCGCCTGAGTTTCGTTCCGGTAAAGGGGGGTACTAAGCCGCCGACGGACGAGGTAGAACTGCAAAAATCAAATATTCTGCTGATTGGCCCTACGGGTTGCGGGAAAACGCTACTGGCTCAAACTTTGGCAGAGATGTTGGATGTGCCCTTTGCTGTGGCAGATGCGACGACGCTGACGGAAGCTGGCTATGTTGGGGAAGATGTGGAAAATATCTTGCTCAGGCTGCTGCAAGTGGCAGATTTAGATGTGGAAGAGGCCCAGCGGGGAATTATCTATATTGATGAGATTGACAAGATTGCCCGCAAGAGTGAAAATCCTTCGATTACGCGGGATGTATCGGGAGAAGGCGTACAGCAGGCTTTGTTGAAGATGTTGGAGGGGACGATCGCCAATGTACCTCCTCAAGGTGGGCGCAAACATCCTTACCAAGATTGCATTCAGATTGATACGAGTAATATTTTGTTTATTTGCGGTGGGGCTTTTGTCGGCTTAGATAAGGTGATAGAGCAGAGAACGGGCAAAAAGTCAATGGGTTTTGTCCAGCCTGGGGATTTGTTACCGAAAGAAAAGCGCACAGCAGATGTGCTTAAGCAATTGGAACCCGACGATTTGGTAAAATTTGGGATGATTCCAGAGTTTATTGGGCGGATACCGATGCTGGCGGTGGTGGAACCGCTGGATGAGGAAACCTTGATGGCGATTTTGACGGAGCCCAAAAATGCGCTGGTGAAGCAGTATCAAAAGCTGCTGAAGATGGATAATGTGCAGTTAGATTTCAAGTCAGATGCAATTCGGGCGATCGCACAGGAAGCTTATCGGCGCAAAACTGGTGCGCGGGCATTGCGGGGAATTGTGGAAGAGTTAATGTTAGATGTGATGTACGAGTTGCCTTCTCGTAAGGATGTTTCACGTTGCATGATTACTAAGGAAATGGTAGAAAAACGCTCTACGGCTGAGCTTTTGGTGTTGCCATCTTCGCTACCTAAACCGGAATCTGCATAGGAATGTTAACGGTTAACGGTTAAAAGATAATAAAACTTCTTATTATGTTAATCCTGATGAATGGGAAAATTTGATAGAGGAAGAGGTAATTGAGGATGCGATCGCGGATGCTGCTGAGGAAGTATTTAACGGTAATTATAGTCAATTTGAACTTGCAAAGATGATGGATAGAAACCTGATTATCCAAAATGCTGTAAGGTTATTGAATTTGACTTATGTTAATTCAGCAAAAGATTTACCTGCAATCTTGGCTGAGAATTTAAGTCAGTTACCTGGTGGAGAAGATTGGATAAATCGGCGAAAATAAGTTTATTTAGATAGACCCGGCGATTGAAATCGCGGCTACACAGACAAAACCCGCCTGCGCGGGTTAATTATGAAAAAGGTGAGTTTGGAGTTAGTTCCCAAGTAGGATTAATTGATGTTTGACTATGGTGAATTGCCTGGTTTCTAATGTAGTTAGCTACATTGTCAATGGCATCATAACTAACAGTAAATGCTCCGTAACTACCTTGCCATTTAAAAAATTTACCAGGATTGATTTCGTGGGTGATTAAATGGGATGAACTTCCTTTGATTTGCTTGATCGTCTCAGATACCGCTAGAGTAGGCGGAAAACCTATTAAGAGATGCACATGATCTTCAATACCGCCAACAGCAATCACTGTACACCCTAGCTGATTACATTCTCCAATAATAGCGGCATAGATGAATTCTTGAATATCAGGAGTAATCAAAGGCAACCTATCCCAAGTTGCCCAAACAAAATGAAGATACAATTGTGTAAAATTTGCTCTCATTCCTCTTAAACTATATAAAATTTAACGCTCTTCTTCAACCCGCGAAGGCGGGTTTTGTTTGTGTAGCCGCGATTTCAATCGCCGGGGACTGTAATCATCTGTAATCATCGAGGATGAATCCAACTCAGGAATGCAGGCGACAGGAACGCAGGCGATTGAAATCGCGCCTACACAATCAAAGTCCGCCTTCGCGGACTAAAGAATTGAAATCTATTAAGTAGTGTACTCAGCGTTAATCTTCACATAGTCATAACTCAAATCACAACCCCAAGCCTTCCCACTACCATTTCCATTACCAACACTCACCTGAATTAAAACAGTATCCCCCTTCAAATATTCACCCGCCGCCGCCGCTTTCATATAATTACTCGCAGCAACCCGATCGAATGGCAAAGGTTGACCATTTTCCATCATCAAGAAATCTCCTAATTGAATCCGCAAATTTTCCTGATCGAAGGGTACACCCGCACGGCCCGCCGCCGCTGCAATCCTTCCCCAATTTGGATCGCGACCAAAAATTGCTGATTTCACCAGAGAAGAACCGACAATTGTTTTAGCAATTTTACTAGCAGATGCTTCATCGGGTGCGCCGCTAACTTGTACTTCAATTAAACAAGTTGCACCTTCACCGTCACGCGCAATTGACTTTGCTAAATATACGCAAACCTCTGTCAACATTGCTTCTAATTTTTCTGCATCCGGCCCTTTATCTGTAATTGCAGGTGTGCGAGATTGACCATTCGCTAAAGCAATCAAAGAATCATTGGTACTTGTATCACCATCAACGGTAATTTGATTAAAACTCCTATCAGCGGCGCGGCTTAACATTTCCTGCCATAAATGCGGCGATACTGCTGCATCGCAAGTAACAAATGCCAGCAAAGTTGCCATATTTGGGTGAATCATTCCCGAACCTTTGCAGATCCCGCCGATACGAACCGCGCGATCGCCAAACATGGTTTCTAAAGCAATGGTTTTCGGTACTAAATCTGTCGTACAAATCGCCTTCGCCGCCGCATCGGAACCCGTTTCAGAAGCAGCAGCTACCAATTGCGGAATCGCAGCCTTTAACGGTTCCATCTTAATCCGCTGTCCAATTACCCCAGTGGAAGCGATCAGAATTAAGTCTGGGGAAATATTCAGCACTCCCGCCAAAACCTGAGCACTTTCGATCGCATCGGCCCAGCCTTGTTCGCCAGTAGCAGCGTTAGCTTGACCCGCATTGCACAAAATCGCTTTCGCACTGGGTTTATCTTCTAACCGTTGGCGGCAGTAGTCCACACAAGCTGCTCGCACGACAGAGGTAGTAAAAACACCTGCTGCGATCGCATCTACCTCTGACAAAATTAAAGTTAAATCCGGTGCTCCCGAAGGCTTCAACCCTGCCACTATACCCGCTGCTTTATACCCTCTCGGAGCAGTTACTCCGCCGCTAATTACTTGCCAGTCCGACATAATTACCTCGCTACATCCGCGATCTGCTGAGAGCGGATTATATCATCAATATAATATGGCAATCGCGGCTGCCTCTGTTACAGAATTAATCTGGGGAGGAAGTCGCGACTTTTTAGTAAATTGCATTTTTATGGGCGCAGAATTTATTTGCGATCGCCAGTCATCCGAGTAGTATCCAGCCCAACTTCCTCAGCAGTGCGGGAAAGTAAGCTTTGTTGGCGATTCTTGACTTGGTGTTGGTGACGATTCATTAAAGCCCGTGCTTGATTTTCAGTAGACATGATTTGTTACTCCAAATTTAATATTTAAGGTCAATAACGTGAGGGGGTGTAAACTCTGAGGTGATTATTTGCGATCGCCAGTCATTCGAGTAGCATCGAGCCCAACTTCCTCAGCAGTACGGGAAAGTAAACTTTGTTGGCGATTCTTGACTTGGTGTTGGTGGCGGTTCATTAAAGCCCGTGCTTGGTTTTCAGTAGACATGATTTGTTGCTCCAAATTTTTGTATTAAAGTTAGTCGGCAATTTAGGAAATTGAGCTTTTTCTAGCTCATCGTTGCATTGCTGCGGTCATAACTAGCTTGGAAGTTGGATTGCGCCTTGCCTTGAATGTGGCCCCGGTAGCTAGTATCTTCAAGACCTACTTCGGCTGCGGTACGCGAGAGCAGAGACTGCTGCCGGTTCTTGACTAAATGGTGGTGACGCATCATCAGAGCGCGAGCTTGATCTTCGGTAGACATATCTGGTTCCTCTCTATTGTTTGAGTAATGTTTAACTTTTTTCCTTTCTTTTATGACTATAACAGAGAATTCTGTATTCAAATTTACAAAATGCTTTTTTTTACAAAAATTTACATACTTCTCATTATTCAGGTATAGCTGAACACTAAAAAAGCTTCCCCATTCATAGATAAGCCTTTTGTAGAAAGAGGGAGCGGGGGAGATGGGGAGCACAGGGGCAGAGGAGCAGAGGAGCAGAGGAGCAGAGGGGAAATCTTCGTCTTTCCTGTTCCATCCCCCCCGCTCCCCCGCTCCCTCTTTCTAAAGCGATCTATAGACTCGGTAGTTAATTTCAGGGAAGATATTATCGATCGCCTCTACCTTTTCCAACCAACCAGAGTCAACCTTGCCCTCATTTACCTCATCATAGAGTTTGTGGAAACGCATTAAATGCGATCGCGTCCGCCGTACCGCATAAGGAACCATCGTCCCCGTCCGCATAATAAACGCCCAGTCAGAAGACTGAGCCAGCAACAACTCCCGCGCCGCCTGGTTAAGAGCCCGCCACTCCAATTCATCCGCAGGTTCGCGATTTCCCAACTCAATCATCCGCTCAGTAGCCTTGTGCAAATGCGGGTAAATCCAAGAATTAGTATCATTGAGCCAATACTCGTGGAAACCCCGGAAACCCCAACTTGACTGAGAAGGGCGACAAACTTGCTGAGTAGGGTTCCCCTGCAAATAATCCGCCAAATGAGTCATATCGTAAGTATGTTGGTCATACCAAGACTTACGGAACAAATAATCTAAGAACCAAGGGCCCTCATACCACCAGTGGCCAAAAAGTTCAGCATCATAAGGCGAAACAATAATCGGAGGCCGGTGCATAATCCCGTAAAGGTGATCCACTTGGCGTTCCCGGTTAAAAGTAAAATTGCTAGCGTGCTCCGCCGCCTTTTCCCTTGCCCAATAGGGATCGTAAAGCGCCTTATCACCCAAACCCAAACCCCTGCCAGTAATTTTGTGATACTTAATCCCAGTATTCTTACGCTGACCATTGGGCATAATGTAGGGCTTAATGTAATCGTATTCAGCTTCCCAACCCAAATCTTTATAGAATTCGCGATACTCCGGTGCTCCCGGATATCCCACCTCGGAAGACCAAACCTGCTGAGACGACTCATGATCTCGTCCAAACACCGCCACGCCAGACTCAGTAAAGATCGGAGCGTAACTACCAAAACGTGGACGGGGACGGGCGTAGAGAATACCGTGACCATCAGTGAGGAAATAGCGCAGGCCAGCATCGGCTAACATCCGTTCCAAGCCTTCATAATAAGCGCATTCAGGTAGCCAAATCCCTTTTGGGGGGCGGCCGAAGTTTTGCTCGTAGTGTTCGCAGGCGACTTTAATTTGGGCCCACACTGCTTCGGGATACATCTTCATCAGTGGCAAATAGCCGTGAGTAGCGCCACAGGTGATAATTTCGAGATTGTTAGTGTCTTGGAACTGCTTAAAGGCTTTTACCAAGTCGCGATCGTAGCGTTCCCAAAGGTTACGGACTTGATTAAAGCTAGCAGCGTAGTGTTCCGCCAGATAGCGGACATGGCCATTTTGGGCATTGTGTTCGATTTCCAGTTCGGCGAGTTCTTCTAGTCCAGCCAAGTGGTCTTCGTAGCGGTCTTGGAGCAAGGGGTCGCGCAACATCGCCACCAAAGGCGGTGTCATGCTCATCGTAATTTTAAAGTCAATGCCGTCGCGCTTTAGCCCTTCAAATACTTGTAGCAGGGGCACGTAAGTTTCGGTAATTGCCTCAAACAGCCATTCTTCTTCTAAAACGTAATCGCTTTCGGGGTGGCGGACAAAAGGCAAGTGGGCGTGGAGAACGAGAGCGAGATAGCCAATAGCCATAGTGAACTCACATGATTTAGTTATAAAACTGATGTCGGACTGAACAGCTTTAATAAGATTTTAAGATTTTCAGGACAAAAGAGATCATTTATAGTTGCTAATAGCTAATTGCTAATAGCTAATGGCTAATTGCTAACTGCTAATCCCTCCTACTTACCTTCCCCATCCTCCCCATCTCCCCCTCTCCCTCTCCCTTTCCCTAGTCCCTAGCCCCTAGCCCCTAGCCCCTTCTTTCAAAACCCCATTCATCCTTTGTTATCAAAGCTGCTGCTGCCGAACCGTCCACTGGTCTAGAGAAAAAGTATCCCTGCCCATAATCACACTTTAAGGCTCTAAGCAGGGCGAGTTGCGAAGCTTTTTCCACTCCTTCGGCGACCACATCCATACCTAGATTGTGGGCTAAGGTGACTATGGAGCGGACAATTTCTGTTGGATCGATGTTTCCCTTGCTGATGTTGCTCTCAATACCCATTCTGCTGACAAAGGAGCGGTCAATCTTTAAAGTATTAGTGGGGAAGCGGTGCAGGTAACTCAAGGAAGAGTAGCCGGTGCCGAAGTCATCGATGCACAGGTGAATATTTCTAGCTCTGAGCTCTCTAAGGAGGGCGGTGACGGATTTGGAATTTTCCATCAGCACGCTTTCTGTAATTTCTAGTTTTAAATCCCGACCATCTAGGTCAGTTTCTCGAAGAATTTGGTCGATTTGCGCGATTAAATTGGGTTGGGAAAATTGTTTAACGGAAAGATTTACGCTGATTGTTAGGGGTTGGTGGTGGGGAAATTGGTGTTGCCATTGGCGAATCTGGCGGCAGGATTCTCGCAGTACCCATTGACCGATGGGTATGATTAATCCTGTTTCTTCTGCGACTGGGATAAATTCTGCTGGAGAAATTAAGCCGCGTTCTGGGTGCTGTAACCTGATGAGTGCCTCGAAACCTGTGATTTTGCCTGTTGAGAGGGATACTATCGGCTGGTAGTGAATCAAAAACTGGGGGTTGGTAATTGGTATTTGGGAGTGCGTTATGTTCTGATTTTTGTTGTTGTTGGCTGCGGGGTTTTGAAGTTGTGTTGTGGTGTTTATCTGCTGTTCTTTTTTAATGGTTTCGATCGCCTTTCGCAAGTCGTTTTCTATCTGCAACAGGCGTAGGGCCTGGGCGTGCATGGAGGTATTGAAGACTTCGTGGCGGGCGCGACCTCGTTCTTTGGCGCGGTACATGGCTGTGTCTGCGTCGCGTAAGAGGTTGGCTGCGTCTTCGCAGTCTAGGGAACTGAGGGCGATGCCGATGCTGAGGGTGATGAATACTTCGTGTTCGTCTAGAGTGAATGGGGATGTTAGTTCTTGATGTAGTAGGTTGGCTAGATTGGTGGCGCTACTTAGGCTGTCGATGTCTTCGAGTAAGATTACAAATTCGTCTCCGCCGAGGCGGGCAACTGTGTCTCCGGGGTGGAGGGATTTTTCGAGGCGGCGGGCGATCGCGATTAGCAGGCGATCGCCTATGGCATGACCTAAACTGTCGTTAACTACCTTAAATCGATCCAGATCCAGAAATAGTACGGCAAACAAATATTCTTTGCGCCGTTTTGCTACGGTGAAGGCGTGGTCTAAGCGTTCGCTAAACAGGGCGCGGTTGGCTAAGCCTGTAAGTCCGTCGTGGAAAGCGTCGTGCAGGAGTTGTTGCTCGGCTAATTTGCGTGCTGTGATGTCGTGACAGTTGACAACGATCCCGTTTACGGTTGGGTCGTGCAGTAAGTTGGTGGCTACGGCTTCTAATACGCACCAGGAGCCGGTGCGGTGACGCACGCGGTACTCTATGGGTGATTGGCTGATGCCTGGGTTTTGAATTGCTTTGCTGAGAGTTTGCGCGATCGCTGCTGTGTCGTCTGGATGAGCTAGGCTGAGGGCGTTGCGGCCGATGGCGATTTCGGGTGAGTATCCTAAAATTCGCTTGACTGAAGGGCTGATGTAATCGTATTTCCCGCTAGCGTTCAGAATTACGGTGATGTCGGTGGCGTTTTCAATTAGGGAGCGAAATCGCTGTTCTCTTTGACGGAGTGCTTCTTCTGCTCGTTTGCGTTCTGTGAGTTCGGTTTGGGCTTTTTGATATAGTTCGGCTTGGTGGATGGCGATCGCGCATTGATCGGCAATTACGTTTACTAGGGAGAGTTCTTCTGGACTCCACTCTCTAGGGCGATCGCATTGATGCAAAGAAATTACCCCTAAAAATGAGTCGCGGTATAGCAGGGGTATTATTGCTAGGGAACGTACTTCAAATATCCTCAGTAATTCTTGTATTTGAGGCGGGAGGTTGCTAAAGTCCGAGACAATTACTGTTTCCCCCTGACTGAGAGTTTGGTAGTGTACTCTGGAAAATCCGCATTGAACTCCGATGATGTTTTCTCTGTTAGTAGCGGTCAGGCTTACATAACAAGCTCTTGTTTGATTATTTATCTCTACTTGACAAATTAGGCAGCGCGTTGTTTGCAGTGCTGTTTGTAACTGATCTACTGTTATTTGCATTACTTCGTCTAGGGCGAGAGTGCTCCGCATCGCCTGTACTATCTTATTAATTATTGCTTCTCGTTTGGCTTGGCGCTGCACCAAGGCGATCGCTTGTTCCTGTTGGCGACGCAGTTTAAATTCTCCCAGGGCTCTTTCTAAAACTGTGGGTAAGCGAAATAGCCTATCTTTTAATACATAATCTGTCATTCCGGCTTTAATACACTCAACTGCTGCTTCTTCCCCCAAACTCCCTGTTACCAGAATGAAAGGAATTTCTTGTCCTGATTGCTGCACTAATTTGAACACTTCTAACCCATTAAAGCCAGGTAGGCGATAATCTGACAGAACAGCGTCGTAAGTGGTATTTGTAAGTAAATCTTCGCAATCTCTGGCTGTTTGAGCTCGATTCCAGGTAAAATTCACACCTGCTGATTCTAAGGCGATCGCCATTAGTTCTGCATCTTCCACCACGTCTTCTACAATCAACAAATGCAGGGGTGAGTGCTGTAACTGTTTCAGTTGTTGAGGCTGGGTATAAGATTGCTGAAACATTGGTAATTGGTAATTGGTAATTGGTAATTGGTAATTGGTAATTGGTAATTGGTAATTGGTAATTGGTAATTGGTAATTGGTAATTGGTAATTGGTAATTGGTAATTGGTAATTGGTAATTGGTAATTGGTAATTGGTAATTGGTAATTGGTAATTGGTAATTGGTAATTGGTAATTGGTAATTGGTAATTGG
>NZ_JARFTR010000006.1:0-2549 GCF_029167235.1 Kamptonema sp. UHCC 0994
CGGTTCATTTACCGCCCAGAGGGCGGCGTTACGGGAAAAGTCTTTAAGCCATATTATACCGCATCAGCCATGTATATATAGCACTAACAGTAGCTTGCGCGATCGCAGCAATTATTTTTACTTATTGTTACATTTATGGTAACAGAAGTATTAATAGGCTAAATTTAACTTAAATTTGCAGAAAATACTGTTGAATCGAAGCAGACAGAAAACCTATGCAGAAACTCACTCGAATTTTATTCTCTACCGCCCTCACCTTAAGCCTCTTGTGTTTTCCCAGCCAAGCCTTTGCTAAAGCTAAAATTCAGATGGCTATTCTCCTAGATTCTAGTAATAGCATGGATGGACTGATTGAGCAAACTCGTACTCAAATTTGGCAAGTTGTTAATGCCTTAACTAAAGTAACTAAAGATGGCGAAGTACCAGAGTTAGAAGTTGCTCTCTACCATTATGGTAATGATAATTTACCTTCCCAAGAAGGTTTTGTCAGAATGTTAACTGGATTTACTCCTGAATTAGATTTAGTTTCCGAAAAGCTATTTAGTATCAATACCAATGGCGGTCAAGAATATGCTGGTTGGGTAATGCGTTCCGCTCTCAAACAATTAAACTGGAGTAAGGATCGAGGTGATTTTCGAGTAATTTTTATTGCCGGGAATGAACCCTTCGATCAAGGGCCGATTTCTTGGCGAGAATCTGTGGCTCTTGCTGCTGGAGAAAATGTCTTAGTTGACACTATCTATTGTGGTTCAGCAGAAAGTCAGGAGCGACAACTTTGGGCTTCAGGAGCTAATTTAGCGGGAGGTAGTCACTTCAATATTAACCAAGACAAAAAGATTGAAGTTATCAAGTCACCTTATGACGATCAAATTACTAAATTGAACGATCTACTCAATCAAACATACATTCCTTATGGTAGAGAAGGAGCAGTTGGTCAACAACGTCAGGCGATGGAAGATAGTAATGCTGGTGAAAATTTAGCACTGCGTAGTAGCTCAAAAGTTTCTGACTATTATAGCAATGCTTCTTGGGATTTAATTGATGCTCTCGATCGAGGAATTGTCACTCTTGAGCAATTATCAAATGATGCTTTACCGCCAGTGATGCGAGGTATGACTTTAGCTCAAAAACGCGAGTATGTAGCGGCCAAGAAAGCTGAAAGAGAGAGAATTCAAGCTAGTATTCGTGACTTATCTCGAAAACGTGAGGAATATGTTGCTAAACAACGTCAAGTTAATCCTAATGGGGGAGATAATACTCTTGATTCGGTAATTATTCAAAGTCTCCGTCAACAATTAGCAGCTAAAGGATTTAAGCTTCAGTAATTACTAAGGTAGGCAAAATTTACAAAAATGTCTACCTTGGCGACTCACCCAAAGAAAACGGGTTTTTTCCATCTCTTTCGATCAAGCGCGATCGCCCTCTATTTTAACTCTCAGGGGTTTTCTTTCGGGTTTTCTCATCCACTATCCGCTTGAATAATTCAAATTGTTCTTGTTCTTCTTCTTTGTTCTTTGGCGGGTGGAACATAATCACTTCTGCGTCGGGGCTACGGCGATTTACCAAAGCATCTAAAGCTTCTAAATCATCCCGATGTACCCGCACGTAATCTCTCAATTCTTTTCGAGTCATTTGGTCAAATTGTGGTTTCATTGATAAACTCCCAATTTCCATCGCGATATACCATGATTTCTAAATTGTCAGAGGTCAAAATGTAGATATATCCCTTGTGTTCGTTAAAACTAAATAACTGGATGTCCCGGTAGTAGTTGGACAACATCTGACAGACTCGTAGGCAAGTTTGGGCTTGTTTGTCGGTTGGGTGAATAGCGGTATCCTCCAATTGTGGCATAAGTTATGATAAGATGGACTCGGTGTTATTGGCTATCCCATCGCCATCATGGATGAAACTCGCGCCCAAGCTTATCTACAATTGATTAACGCGCTGCTGACTTGCCCTAGCGGTGAGGAAGAGGAGATTTTACAGGCTAACTCGGAATTGCTGGATGCAGAGTTTCTGCAAGCTTGCGAGGTGGTAGCAGAAATCTTGGCAGGGGAAGGAAATGAGAATGCGGCTGATTTTTTGCGAAATCTTGTCAGTCAGCTAGGGGAATTTGTGGGGAGGAATGATGAAAATATGGATGATTCTGAAGCTGAAAATCAACGAGAATATTTAGAATTTATCGTAGAATTATTGCAAGCAGAAGAAAGCTATAGTGGTCTTGCCGGAGTTTACCCCATTCTCAGTCAACGGCAACATCTCCTCAATGCCCGTTTTGCCGAGACTTTACAGCAAGTGGCACAGAATTTAATTGCTGATAAAGATTCAGAAACAATTGCGTCAATTGTTGCCCTCATTGAAAATTTGAGTATTCATATTTATCAATTTCCTTTGGGAAGTAGAGCGAATAATATTGAAATAGCTATAGCAGGTTATCAAATAGTTTTAAATAATCGGCAACCGGGAAGCGAAAAATTTGCTCAAACGCAAAATAATCTGGCAACTGCCTACAGTGACAGAATCAGGGGAGAGAAAGCTGAGAATATCG
>NZ_JARFTR010000006.1:2649-17294 GCF_029167235.1 Kamptonema sp. UHCC 0994
AAAGTGCGATCGCATCTTACACTGCTGCCTTAGCAGTTTACACCCGCGAAGCTTTTCCCCAAGAATGGGCAATGACGCAAAATAATCTGGGAAATGCCTACAGAAACAGAATCAGGGGAGAGAAAGCTGAGAATATCGAAAGTGCGATCGCATCTTACACTGCTGCCTTAGCAGTTTACACCCGCGAAGCTTTTCCCCAAGAATGGGCAATGACGCAAAATAATCTGGGAAATGCCTACAGAAACAGAATCAGGGGAGAGAAAGCAGAGAATATCGAAAGTGCGATCGCATCTTACACTGCTGCCTTAGCAGTTTACACCCGCGAAGCTTTTCCCCAAGATTGGGCAATGACGCAAAATAATCTGGCAATTGCCTACAGTGACAGAATCAGGGGAGAGAAAGCAGAGAATATCGAAAGTGCGATCGCATCTTACACTGCTGCCTTAGAAGTTCGCACCCGCCAAGCTTTTCCCCAAGATTGGGCAATGACGCAAAATAATCTGGCGGCTGCCTACTGGGACAGAATCAGGGGAGAGAAAGCTGAGAATATCGAAAGTGCGATCGCATCTTACACTGCTGCCTTAGAAGTTCGCACCCGCCAAGCTTTTCCCCAAGATTGGGCAATGACGCAAAATAATCTGGCAACTGCCTACAGTGACAGAATCAGGGGAGACAAAGCTGAGAATATCGAAAAAGTGCTCGCTTGTTATCAAATGGTATTAACAGTTTACACCCGTGAGGATTTTCCCGAATATTGGGCACAAGTTCAAACTAATTTATCACTTGCTTATTATAAGAGAATTGCAGGTGTCAAAGGAAATAATATTGAACAAGCTATAGCTTGTTCAGAATCAGCACTGAAAGTATATTCTAGTGACAGTTTTCTTGACCAAAGAGCAAAAACCCTAGAATCTCTGGCTAAATATTATCCTGAACGAGGTTTTGGAGATAAGATCAGCAACATCAGTAAGGCAATTGAATATTCTCAGGCTACAGCCCAGATTTATCAAAAACAAGGTGATGCAGTTTTTGATAAACAGCAATGGGACTTAGCCATCGACTTTTATGAAAACGCCATCACTGCCGTCGAACAAAGCCGCGACTGGTCAACATCCCAACGCAGCAAGCGCCAAATCCTCGAAGATGCCTTACCCATTTACGAGAAAATGGTACTTGCCAGCATCCACCTCGAACGCTACGAAACCGCCCTCCTCACCGTCGAACGCAGCAAATCTCGCACCCTCATCGAACTCCTCGACAACGCCAACCTCTACCCCAAAAACGCCACCGACGACCAAAAACAACGCCTCCGCCAACTCCGCAGCCAAATTGCCTCCCTCGAACAACAACTCGACAGCCACGAACCCCCAGCGGAAACCGACACCAACACCAACACCAGCCAAAGCCGCAGTATTTCCACCCCAGAACGCCCGCAAACAGCCACATCCAGCCTCGAAGCCGAACTAAAAACCCGGCAACAGCAACTCACGGAACTGTTGATAGAGATTAATGACCCCGACTTCACTCTCACCCAACGAGTCATTCCCCAACTCCCCGACTTTACCCAATTCCTCGACAGCGAAACTGCCCTCATCGAGTGGTATTTTCCGCCAAACCCTGAATCTGGTTTTCATGCCTTCATCGTCACCGATCGCATTCAACACCTCGCCTTTACCCCCGAAAACCGCCAACAACTCGACACCGACATCGCCACCTACCTCAGCGACTACAACAAATCTACCTGGGGGAATGCCCTCAGCCAACGTCTCATCACCCTAGCCGCATCTCTGCATCTCAACCAAATTCTTGCCCAATTGCCACCAACCATCGAAAAACTGATCCTCATCCCCCACCGCGACTTACACCTATTACCGCTTCACGCCTTATCAGCAACCCGAAACTTGCCAAACGGCGAAACCAAAACCGGGTATTTGCTAGACCTCTACACCAACGGCATCCAATACGCCCCCAGCAGCCAATTTCTCGAACGTTTGCATCAACGGCAACGCCCGCCAATCAATGATATTTTCCCCTTATTCGCCATCCAAAATCCTACAGAAGACCTGCGCTACACTGAAATTGAAGTTGAAGAGATTTCCCGCCCCTTCAACCCTCACGCCCACATTTTGAAGCGCCGCGAAGCGACTAAAATTGCCTTTAACTCCGAAGCAACTCTCAAAAAATTAAGTGATTCCTACTACGCCCATTTCTCTTGTCATGGCAGTTTCAACTCCCTTAATCCACTAGATTCGGCATTAGTTTTAGCTGGAGATTTACCGCAAATTCCTTTAAATTTACCCGAACCGCCAGCAAGGGAAGGGGAAGAAAATCAAAACCGCTATCTGACTTTACGCGATGGTCGTCGCTTTCGGATTGAGACTCAATGTTTGACACTCAAGGAAATTTTCGCTAGTCTCAATTTACCTTTGTGTCGCCTAGTCAGTCTCTCTGCCTGCGAAACTGGATTAGTCAGTAGAGTTGTCACTGATGAATATATCGGTTTAGCTAGTGGTTTTCTCTATGCCGGGGCTGGTAATGTGGTCAGTAGTTTATGGTCTGTCAGTGATTTTTCTACCGCTTTTCTGATGATTCGGTTTTATCAAGAATTACCGGGAAAAGCCAGCGTTGCTATTGCCCTCCAATCGGCTCAAAAATGGCTAAAAAGTGTGACACTGGAGGACTTTTTAACCTGGTTGCAAAAGGAGGTAAAAATGGCTGAAAATCAACGCGATCAAATCGAACTAATACTCTTGGACAAATTCTCCAATACCGAACCCTTTGCCGAACCTCACTACTGGGCTGCTTTTTGTGCTATTGGCTTATAAATTATGACTACTTCCCTAACCCAAATCCCAACAAATACCTGGGTGACAGCCACCTGGTATGATTATCTCCAAACTGCCGATAGTCTTGACTGTGCGACAGCAAAAACCTATTATTATAAAGGTAGATTCCGACTCGAAATGTCACCCGTCACCAACGAACACGCTAGCGACCATAGTATTATCATTTTTGCCGTTTGTCTCTATGCCAGCCTCAAAGGAATTATCCTGAATGGCAAAGATAACTGTACCTATCGCCATCCGCAAATTCAAGAATGTCAACCCGATTTTTCCTGCTATATTGGTAATAATGCCCAAGTTATTGGTTGGGGAACAGGTATCATTAATTTAGACAATTTTCCACCTCCAGATTTAGTAATTGAAATCGCTAGAAGTTCTATTTCTGACGACAAGGGAGAAAAACGCCTTTTGTACGAAGATTTACAAGTCAAAGAATACTGGATAGTTGATGTCAATACCGCCCAAATTTTAGCTTTTGCCATCGATTTGCAAGGAAGTCATCGGATTAGAGAATCCCATGTTTTACCCGGTTTAAATTTGTCTGTGCTAGAATTGGCTTTAAGTCAAACTCGCACTACTCCTCAAAGTCAAGTTTGTGCTTGGCTGTTAACCCAGTTTCAATAGATTGTAGTGGGGGCGGGGCGGGTTTATAAGATTTGTCGATACTTATGAAATATCTCGGCGAACCCGCCCCTACAGAACATCTTATGATACAATTCCAAATCAAATTCAACAGTAACAACTTAGAAAAATGGAACCTTTATTTGATTCTCCTAAAAAAATTCTCGATTTCCTCACCTTGCTGCAAACTGAACAAGCAAAGGAAAATAGCGATCTACTTGATGCTACCACTTGGCAAGATTTAACTCAACTCGATCGAGCTTTAGATGATGTTAATACACCGGATAAAATTGCTAAGGAAATTCTACGCTGGTGTAACAAATATCCTAAAATAAAGGATGCCCTAAATACGAGTAATTGGCAAAAACTTCGTTGCGATATGGTTGATGAAGACCACCCAGATATCCCCTCTGCACCCCCGGATAACGAGGCCGATATTATTCGGAATCGGGATAAAATACAAAAAATAATTCGGGACAATGAAAACAATAATTCACAAAACAATCCAGAAAATTAATCGCGATGTCCAATGAATCTGAACCTGTTTATTACGCCTTAAATGTTAGCTTGTTTGCCTTTACGCTGCAATCTGGCTCATATTTAGATTTGACAGAACTAATTAACGAACCTCCCCAGAATTTTAAGCACAAGTATGAAAAATTACTAAAAGATAATTTTAGTTCAAAGCTTAATTTTCCTGAGTCATTCCCTGAACTTCGCCAAGATTTTCCTAAGTCAGACAACTACGATTTACTAGATAGCCGCAAACAAGGTATGCGAGAATATTTTTTGCTTTCAAGTCAAGAGAAAAACCAAAATCAAATTCAGCCTAAACCGTTATATCGGCTATTGGTGTATCCCCAAAAACTTAGCGATAGCTACGCCTTATTAATTAATGTTTATCGTCCGCAAGCTGAAGGTTTTGATAGCGTAAAATTAAGTGAAGTTGCCAAATTCAACCCAAATCAATGCTTGACTCTCGCAAAAGATCCGCATTTTATTGGACAAACTTTACTAATTACTGCTTTTTTGTCTCAATCCAAACCAAATAAAGCCGAAGAATTAAGAACTAATGCCGAAGATTTGCTAAAGCAATTACTTGGTTTTTGTCCTGATTTTTATCAATCTGATAAATTTTTAGATAGTTATATTTTAGAATTTAGCCAACCTAAAATATCGCAAACTCGCTATCTTGTGGTTTTCTATTTTGCCGAGTCCACTTCTAAACAAATTCAGGAAATATATTTGGACTTGCCCGAACTGTTTTTATACTATCATAAAATCACTAATGTTTTTCAAAAAAGTAGAAAATATGCCGATGAACTTGATAAATTAATCTTAGAAGAAATTGAAAGCAAATCAAAATTACCAGAGTCTTTAGATTTGGAGGTATTAAAAAATCAACTCAAAGATATCTTAAAAACTGTTCCCAAATATACTTTAAAACTCCGTAATCTTGAAGATACTTTAAATACCATCAATATTCATATCAGAAATTACCAACTCATCCTGAAACGTCTGCAAGTTGAAACTAGCGATCGCCTTGATTTATTTAGTCGCTTTGCGGAACGAGAAAGCCAAACCTTTCAACTGCAAATTCAAGCTGATTTAAACTACTCTAAACCTGGTTCTCAATTACTAGATCAAGCTATTGCTAGTATACGCGGCTTAGTGGAAATCGATCAAGCAGAAAGCGATCGCGAATTGGAAAATACGATTCAAGCAGTTGGTACTGGTATTGGTGTAGGAATTGGCTTTGCCGGCATCTTAGCCAGCAGCTACGAGTTGATCGAAAAACCTTGGGATTTCCCCTCTCCCCAACATCCTCTACTTTGGCCGCATCCCTTTATTATTGCCATTACAGTTAGTTGCTTATTCGGTGGAGGCTTGGGATGGTTAGCTTGGTGGATTACTCGTAAAAAGCGGTTCTTCCGTACTTAGTATGCTAAAGTATCAGTCAAAACCGCTAAAAGCCATGTATAGCATTGATTAAAGGCAATTTTTGTTTGATAAAAGTGAAAATGGCTCTCGAAATCCTTATAGGATGGTACGCAAGCATTTTGAGCTTTGAACTCAATAAATTAGCATACTAAGTACGGAAGAACCACAATTAGTAGCTAAAGGATTTAAGGTGCATCTCATTTTTTCCTTGAGTTACTGATATATTGACCGTGTATATTAACTAAGTAAGGCATACAATAAGTCAGCAACACAGATATCCAGCGATCGCTGGTCATTTGTCCTCGAAACAAAGCATAACCGTGATTAATTATCAATAGAATTGTACCAATAAATAAGGCAACTTTCAATGCTGTAGGTGCAAGTTGAGGATTAAATAAACTAACCAAATATCCTTTGAGAAAGTTCTTCATTATTTTTAAAGTCATATCCGTCAAGGGTTAAAACTCTATCCTCTTCTTTTTACTACTAGCCAGGGAGTTAATTCCCTGGCTAGTTTATGCTACAATTTAGCTTCTACCCTTCTGCGACCAAACGCGAGTAGGTAATCCCCAAACATAGATAAAGCCTTCAGCCGCCTTATGATCGAAATTGTCATCCGATCCGTAAGTTGCTAAGTCGAAACTATAGAGAGAATTCTCAGATTTGCGTCCGACAACTGTGGCATTACCCTTAAAAAGTTTAACGCGAACCACACCAGTTACTCGTTCTTGCGTATTCAAAACAAAAGCATCTAAAGCAGCTTTTAGAGGGCTATACCACTGACCATTATAAATGATTTGGCTGTAGGTTTCTTCAATCCCACGCTTATAATGAGTGACATCTGCGGTTAAGGTCAAACTCTCTAAATCTCGGTGTGCTTGAATTAAAACAGAAAGCGCTGGTGTTTCGTAAATTTCGCGAGATTTAATTCCAATGAGGCGATTTTCTACCATGTCAATGCGGCCGACACCGTGATTACCAACAATTTGATTTAATTGTTGAATTAACGCAACTGGCGAGACAGCTTTACTGTTAAGAGTGACAGGAATGCCTTTTTCAAATCCGATTTCAATATATTCGGGTTCGTTAGGTGTATCTGCGATCGCCTTCGTCATTAAATAAATATCTTCCGGCGGTTCTTCCCAAGGATCTTCGAGAATTCCGGCTTCGATCGCCATCCCTAATAAGTTACGATCGAGGCTATAAGGTGAAGATTTTTTCACAGGGGAAGGAATGCCAAATTTTTCGCCGTAAGCGATGGTTTCCTCGCGGCTCATCTTCCATTCCCGCGCTGGTGCTAGAATTTTGATGTTAGGATTGAGTGCGCCGATGGATACGTCAAATCGTACCTGATCGTTGCCTTTACCGGTACAACCGTGCGCGATCGCATCCGCACCATATTTTTCCGCAGCATCTACCAACATCTTAGCAATTAGCGGACGGGCGAGGGCTGTGGAGAGGGGATAGCGATTCTCATAAAGGGCGTTAGCTTGAATCGCAGGAAAGGCACAATCTTTGACAAAACTCTCTGTTCCATCGATCACGAGGGATTCAGACGCGCCTGATGCTAAGGCTTTTTTGCGGATGGGTTCTAATTCGTCTCCTTGTCCCAAATCCGCCGCCAGAGTGATGACTTCTTCGACACCCCACTCGTTTTTGAGGTAGGGAATGCAGACGGAGGTATCGACTCCGCCAGAATATGCTAGTACAACTTTGGTAGCACGACCCATTGGTATTTATGTCCTGAAAATAACAGACGTTTTATTATGCACCTAATTTCAGCCACATCTTGTTAGCGATCGCACAGATTTATCCTTGTTACCAATATTTGCTTGTTCGGGGTGACTGCGGATAGGATACTGGAGATGTATGTCGTCATGGGGGAAGCCGTGTTTTTCAGTGTAGTGATTCCGACGTATAACCGTAAACCGATTTTGCAGAAGTGTCTTTTAGCCTTAGAATCCCAGGATTTCGGGGATATTGTCAGCGGCTATGAGGCGATCGTAGTGGATGATGGTTCTACGGATGGTACGCTGGAGTGGTTGGCGGCTAATGCAGACAAGTTACCTCATGTGCGATCGCTTTCCCAAAGTCATCAAGGCCCAGCAGCAGCTAGAAATTTGGGCGTTGAACAGGCTCAAGGTGATACCATCATTTTTATTGATAGCGATCTAGTTGTCACCAAAGATTTTTTACAAGCTCATGCAGAAGCCTTAACTACAGGCTATAAAGAAAGCGATCGCCTCTTTACTTACGGTAGCGTAATTAATACCTGCAACTTTGACCATCCTACTGCTGAACCCTACAAAATCACAGATTTTTCCGCCGCTTATTTTGCGACCGGAAATGTCGCAATTGCCCGTCATTGGCTAATAGAAGCCGGCTTATTTGATACCCGCTTTCAACTTTACGGATGGGAAGATTTAGAATTAGGTGTTCGGCTGAAAAAATTAGGCTTAAAACTGATTAAATGTCCCGCTGCTGTAGGTTATCATTGGCATCCACCTTTTGCCTTAGACCAAATTCCTGGGATGATCGATAGAGAAATTCAACGGGGAAGAATGGGAGTTTTATTTTATCAAAAACATCCCACTTGGGAAGTGAAAATGATGATTCAAATGACCTGGTTACACCTCATACTTTGGGGTATTCTATCCTTGGGTGGAACTTTAAACGAACGCACAATGGCCAGTTTTTTGCAATGGCTAATTAATCAAGGAAAATCCCAATTAGCCTTAGAAATTGCCCGCATATTTCTGAATTGGTATAACGTTAAAGCCGTCTACGCCGCCTATACTGAAATGCTGGCAACAGAATAGCGTATTTCCCAGGATAGTGTCGTGTTATAGCAACCGCCAAGGTGGTTAAGACATTCTTAATTACTGAAACCCTTACAGTAATTGCATTTTCCTTCTTCCTTCTTCCTTCTTCCTTCTTCCTTCGGCTATAAAATTTGTTTAAGTCTCGTTAGTCAAGGGCTTCGCTTTTAACAGCAGATTTGCTGGATATACCTAAATACAGACCAAATAGAACTACCCCAAAAGCCAACCATGTAGAGAAATTCAATGTTTGTTCAAAAAATATTTCAGCTAAAAATGCCGTGAGCACTGGAATTAACAAAGAGAATAAGGCAACAAATCCTGATGACAACCTTTTGATACTATAGCTTGTTAATCCTTGACCTATAACTTGACAGACTACGGCAAGAGCAATTACAGAAAGCCACCCTGACAAAGAATAGGGAACAAGTCTATCTCCAGCGAAAATGGCAAAAATTAAAGGCAACAAAGAACTGATCGCGCTAATTAAAAGAATACTATTTGTATTAGAAAATTTGCTTCGGAGTTGTTCTAATCCGATTAGGTACGTGCCATAGAAAACCGCAGATAGTAAAGCCGCTGCATCACCTTCTAATTGGCTAGTGGCAATTTGTGCATCTTGTAATCCAATCGCAATTCCTCCGCCTATAGCGATGAACATACCTATAATAAACTTGCTATCAAAGCGTTGACCAAATAATAACCATACTGCCAAACTTGTAAACAGGGGACTCAGATCGTGCAGTAGAGCAGAGATAGCCGCACTGGTTTGAATAAGCGACCAAGCCCAAGTAATTTGACCCAGAGGAAAAGCGATTCCTACTACTAGCAATAAAACTACATCTTTTTTGTCATAAGCTTTTGGTTCTTCAATTGGTTTGTCAGAAAATTTGCTGGCTATAATTTGTATTATTTTCCACAGTCCCAAAACTACAGCCCCGATCCAAAGACGATTAAATATAGTGGCGGTTGGACTGAGTTCTTTTTCACTCAAGACAATGAAAATAGGGGCAAAAGCAATGCCAATATTCGCTATCAATAGAGCCACTATCGCCATCAATTTTGAAGTTTGGGATAACTCTGGCTCGGACAGATATTGATCTGGTAATTTAAGTTGATCGGTCATGGGCTTTTCAAGTTTGTTGTAATTTGCCATTTTAGTATATTTATGTACTATAACAGGACTTACGTAAAACACCCGTAACGCCGCCCTCTGGGCGGTAAAGGAACCGCCAAGATGGCGGCGTTACGAGCCTGCGGAAGTCCTATATTAAGATATTGTTATATACCATAATATTTTATAACTAGACTAAAAAGATGTAAATTATAGATATAATTTACATTCAGACAATGTGAAACATCAAATTCACCCATAAGCAAAAAAAGCCGAGGTAAAACTTTAAAGATGATCATACGAAGCCTTGAGGAAGCCTTACAAACTGAACGCCGAGTCGTCAGCGAAACCTGGGAGAGTACCCGCCTACTGTTAAAAGCAGACGGTATGGGTTTCTCTTTTCATGTCACGATCATGTATGCGAACACAGAAACCAAAATGTGGTATAGCAACCATTTGGAAGCAGTATTCTGCATAGAAGGAGAGGGAGAACTGGAATCCTTGGAAGATGGGAAAATTTATTCTATAACTCCTGGCACTTTGTATGCTTTGGATCAACATGATAAACATATTATGCGGGCCAAAACTCAAATGCGGATAATTTGTGTTTTTAATCCACCACTGCACGGTAAAGAAATACATGATGAAGATGGCTCTTATCCCTTGGAAGCTGAGGAAATCAAATCCTGAATTATTTTTTCAATTTAGTTACCCTCAAGAGTCAAAATGAAACTCAATTTTGTTTATTTCAATTTGCAGGAACACCCAAGAGGCAACTATATGCTAAGTTGCCTGATCGATGCAGGTTATATTCCCTCGGCAATTATTGAAGAAAAATCAGCTTTGGCGGTTGATGGCAAAGCAAGCTTAATGGCGGAGTTAAATAAAATTTCTTCGGAAGTCCCTTTACCTTTGTCGTTAAAAGAATTAGTGGGTGAATATGATATTAAATGCTATCATGTTGCCAATCATAATGATGAAGAATGTGTCAGTATATTGAAGGAGATTAACCCAGATTTAATAGTTTTAGGAGATACCCGCATTCTCAAACCATATATGTTGGACATTCCCAACCTGGGAATTATTAATGTCCATCCAGGTTATCTGCCAGATGTAAAAGGAAATAACCCTTATATTTGGGCAATTATCCACGATTTGCCCCAAGGATGTACGGTTCACTTTATAGATCAAGGTGTCGATACTGGCCCAATTATCGAACGCAGAAAGCTATTTCTAAAACGGGGGAAATCCTATCAACACTTATCAGCAGAACTCAACGTTTTATGCGGGGAGTTACTGGTAGAAGCATTGCACCGGGTTGCGAGGGGAACTATTCAAGGCTTAAGGCAATCAGAAATTGCCAGAGAAATTCCTGAAATGGGGACATTTCGTTTAGCTCCACCAGAAATTAAAGCACTTGCTATTGAAAAATTAAACCAGGGAACCTACGTTCATTTATCCTAGAAAATTCTTGGAACTAAAGCTAATAATGCTAATTATTTCCGCATCAGATAACCATACCCCAAAATAGGTTTTTTGTATCCCACCAATCGTAGGGATTCCCAAAGGAGTGCTTGATTACTGCTAATAACAGGTTTGCCAAGTCGCAACTCGATTTCCTCAATCGCATCCGTAGCCCTGAGTGCTGTACAAGAGATGAAAATACCTTCTGCATCTCCCCCAGCAATTTCCAAAGCTACATCGCAAATAGTCGATGGAGATATCTTGGACTTTTCCCAGTCAGTACCTCGTTTAAAACTAGCCATTTTCACAACTGAAATACCTTCTAATTCTAAGTATTTCGACATTGAATAAGTAACCTCGTCTGGGTAGGGAGTCAAGAGCGCAATTTTGTTCACGCCTAGCTCCTTAAATCCCTTGCAAGCTGCTGTAATTGGTGTAGAACAGGGAATCCCTGGTCGAGCAGCCCAAATGCGCTCAAACGTTTTTTCTACACCAACTTCTACGGTTGCAGATGTGCAACCGTAAGCAATTACATCCAAGGGAATATCTGTAAGCAGAGCAGTTGCTTCAGTTAGCCTTTCAGCAATTGCCCAATATTTTTCAGGAGAATCAGAATTTTCATAGAGGACACGACTTACAAAAAACTCCACTTCGTCAGTGTTCAGCATTTTCCGAAAGTCAGGCTCTATTGTCGGGTCTGTGGAGATAGCAATTAGGCCAATACGCACCTGCTTTTGGTATTCAATATCCTCAGATAAAGGAGTAAGCAGGGATTCTACTTTCAACTTATTTTGACTTGGGTTAGCTACCATCTCAGGTTTCCTTTGTTGTAATAATCAAAAATTATGATATCCTATGTCCGTCGTTGGATCGGAGCGATTCAATTTATTTAAAATTCAGAAATTCATAGGATTCTTTTTCGTAGCCAAAGGTTTCAAAATCAGACTGGTATTTTTCATAAACCATCTCTGCCAATTCATCTGTCCAAAATATTGTTTCTGGTTTTTGGGTAACGTTCATTTTACCTTTAATATGGCGGTATAGAAATTCTGGGGCTTTGACTTGATTAAATACATACTGGATATCTTGATCGAAATTTTCTACTCGCCCCACAAAATCATAATTGGCAAATTCGTAACCCATATAAAAAGTTTGGGGTTGCCAATGCTCATCTAAATTTTCCACATTTTGATTACAGATAAACTTAATAAATTCCTCGAAAGAAACAGGGGTCTGATTTAAGTCTATTGAGTCTATATCAGGATACTCAAGTAGCCATACTTTGAGTTTAGTGGCAATTTGACTGAGAGGGCTTATGGGCGGCTCTTTTCCGTAAAATTGCTTGATTCTATTTGCAATTAAGTCATAATCATAATCTAAATTATCAGATTTTACTTGCAATGAGTCTTTGGGTCTTTCAATAGATTTTGTCTTCCTTGTTTTGGGAAAAATAATGTCAATTTTTTGGTTTAATTCCTTTAAAAACAAAGAAGATTTTATTGAAGGATTCCAATTTATTTCAGCCTTAATTTGTTTGGCGACTCGCTGATAATAACTATTTTGGGAAGGAGATGCCATGATTTTATTCGCATAAGCTGAAACCAGTTTGTCATAGGGATTCCTCACAAAAGTAAACTTGAAATATTGGGATTCTTGAAATACCTTGAATAGTTCTGTCTTACTCAAATTGTAATTATCTGTAATCCCAAACTCCCAATGGTAATAAGGAGATGGCTTAGTTTTTTTCAGAAATTCAGCCAACTCTGGATCGTCATTGCCTCGGTTAAGTAATATCAACAAAGTTCTAATTTTTGTGCAAGCTGCTTTAGGTGTTTCTACATAAAGCAGATTATATTTTGGTAACAATAGTACCCATTCCAGAGCGACGGCACTTCGTTGTTTGTTAAACCAAGAATTTGTGGGAAATGCAGGGGTTAAACTCATAAAAAAAGATTCTAGTTTACTGATGATTCGGGGAAATTGGTTCGAGAGGGGCGATATTTTTTCGTGCAGCCACAAACTCTGGTCTGGGTTTAAGGCCGCCAACGGTTTCTTGTAATGTATTCTGTACGGAGTTATAGACAAAGAATATATTGACGCGGGAATGGGGAGATATGTTGTTATTCGATCCGTGAATAAGATTGCAATCAAAGAAGACTATTGAACCCGGAGAACTTTTGATTGTTACGAGTCCTCCTGCTTCAACAAGCTGAGTAAGAGAGGCTTCATCAGGTAAGCCATATCTTTGTTCTTTCAATGATTCTTTATAATGATCTTTTGGGGTTTCTCCAGCACAACCAACAAATTGTTTATGGGAACCAGGTATTACCATCAGGGGGCCGTTATATTCTGTGTTTTCTGTTAGCGAAATCATGGCGCTTAATGCCCGCATATTTGGCATTCCATCTTCAATATGCCAAGTTTCAAAATCAGAATGCCAATAAAAACCACTACCTGAAAAACCTGGTTTGAAATTAATTCGAGACTGGTGAATGTAAACTCGATCGCCTAACAAATAATGGACGATATCGAGGATGCGTTGATCTCTGGATAAATAGTCAAATATCTGGCTGAAGTTTTGCATCGAAAAAATAGACCGCACGATATCTGTTCCAACTTCAGTAAAGGTATAATCTGAATCTGTAATTTCTTTGGAGTCAAGTAGTCGTTTAGTTTCAAGATTAAACTGTTTTACCTCATCGGGACTAAAAAAGTTTTCGATAAAAAGGAAGCCTTTATCTTGATAAAAGTCGATTTGATTTTGATCTAACGCAACTGGGGGAGTATTTTCACTGTATATAATTGGTTCTTGGCGTTCCTGAATGGAAGTTTCAGCAATCATTCGGGAAGTATAAATCTGTTTTGTCAATGGCATATTTTTCTCTCCTTGCTTTTTTGATTAAAATTAGGTTTGGTTGGCGTTGATTCAATGTTTTAAACAATCATAATGAATGATTTGTTAGGTTATGTATTGCCCAATACTTCTCTGATGCTCTCTTCTAGGATAGTGATTCCGTTTTCTAGTTCCTCTTGAGAAATCGTTAAAGGGGCGAGACATTTAATCACCTCGTCTTGGGAGCCACAAGCTTCGATAATCATACCATTTTTAAAGCATTTTTTCAGGATTTTACTGGCTAATTCACCTGTTTTACATTCGATCCCCTGAATCATTCCGCGCCCTCGCACAGAAACAAGTTCTTCTCCTCCGTTATTATAAATTATTTTTTCTAACCGAGTGCGAAGGAAATTGCTCTTGGGTTTGAGTGAATCTGAAAACAAGTCATCTTGCCAATAATTTTCTAATGCTGCTTTTGCCGTTATAAACGCTAGATTATTACCGCGAAATGTGCCATTATGTTGACCTGGTTTCCACCGATCTAATTCCGGCTTCATCAATACCATTGCTAAGGGAAGACCAAAACCACTCAACGATTTCGATAGAGTGATGATATCAGGCGAAATACCTGCTTCTTCAAAACTAAAAAACGTTCCCGTTCGTCCGCATCCCACCTGGATATCGTCAACAATTAATAAGATATCATGCTGGCGACACACTTGTTCGAGAGAGCATAACCAAGAAAAACTGGCTAGATTAATTCCACCTTCTCCTTGAATAGTTTCTAACAAAACCGCTGCGGGCATATCTACGCCGCTACTTCGATCGGTAAGAACTTTTTCTAAATATTGGGTTGTATCAAAATTAACACCTAGATATCTGTGACTTTGCCCATAACTTTGCCGCAACGGTAAGGTTATGCTTCAATGTAGCTGTGGCAATCTTATGGGTTCACTTAACCTGTAAGTCCATAAGATTCCTCACATCGATTTTTAGCCCAAGTTTGC
>NZ_JARFTR010000147.1 GCF_029167235.1 Kamptonema sp. UHCC 0994
GGCAGAAAGTCTCGATCTAAAAAACTGGATTTTGATGTGTAAGATTCATCTTGCTCTACAAATCGCCATCCTCTCAAATCACATTCTTGTTGCAATCTATCTTTAACTTTAGCTGTCGGGATCTGGACAAAATTCTGGTTGGTTTTACCTCCCATATTAACTTCCTGCTTCTGTCCCTTATTCCAACCAAACACCAAGACGTTGACTTGGTGATTCTCACAATAATTGATGATGGTTCTAACTGCCTTGTTAACAGCATCTCTCATCCGCCGTGCGCGAGTTTCTGATAACTGTTGCAGTCTATGAGATGAAAAACCTTTGGGTAACTTATGCCGCGAGTGTTCTGATTGAACTCTCGCTTTTTGTTTGTTAAACCATTGGTTCCAAGACTTTAACTTTTGGCCATCAATAATGAAAGGCTTACCATTACTAGAAACACAAGTTAGCCAGTTATTGATGCCGTGATCGATACCTAGAATCCCTGATACTTCCAAACTGCAACTAAGGGCTTGTTCAGTTAGAGATTCATGGACATACTCAATCCAGACCTCACCGTTTCTAGGGATCAACCTGAGTTCTTTGATTTGACATTTTTTAATGCGTTCTGGTAGCGGAACCCAGAGACAGTCTACTCCAAAGTGTTCTTTCCCTTTGGTTCCCAGAGGCAATCTTACCCGACTGCCGACTATTTTCAAGGCTTGTCCGGGATAGGCAACTTGGTACATTGCTCCCTTAGTTCTGTATTTGGGTAGTCTCGGTTTTTGATTGAGTTGTCCCTTCTTAGCCAGCCGTTCTAAAGCTCGAAAAGAGCTAAAAGATTCGGCGACAGATTTCAATGATTGTTGAGCGACTTGCGAGTAAAGTAGCCCGTAGTTTTCGTTAGTTTTGGCAATCTTGTACAAGTCAGTGTATTTGACTGCGCCTTTGCCTTTAAAGTATTGTTGCCGACTTTCGTAAGTTCCAACATTGAATAGATTGTTTGACCATCTCAATAGTTGCTCAACAATGGTTTTGTTAAGCCCCGTCAAATGCCAAACATCTTTCTGCACTGCATACATTTAATTTAGCGTTTGTTGCTGTACTATGTTTACTATAGCGTTATATTGAAGCTCAAAGAGAGTAGGCAGGATAAATCCTGCGCCGCCCTTTCATCCCTGGGCTAAAGCCACAGGGTTTTCAGGGTATTTTTTATAATTTCCGTTGCTTCAGAAGTCGAGATATAAATTGCCCCGCCTACGCCATTGCCTTCTGTGAGTCCTACCAAATTACCCACAAAAGTGCTATTTGCGATCGCACCTGGAGAAGTTTCTCCTACCCACAAACCGCCGCCTTGATCTTCCGCTTGGTTATTAGCGAAAGTGGAGTTAGATATTTGGTATTCAGCGTTGAAAATCCGCAAACCACCTCCAAGGGAATCTCCCTTACCATCTCTCACCAAGACATTATCTTTAAACAAACACTTGTCAATTGTTACTTTGTCTGGCGCATATCCTCCTAAGAAAGCCGCGCCACCTTGTCCAGCAGCTTTATTCTGCTCAAAGCTGGTATTCCGAACTACAATCTCACCGCCAGTACCATGCGGGCCCGCGCCATCGGTAAATATTGCGCCTCCATAACCCCTAGTTTCTGAGGCTCCCACCGTTCCGCCGTAGCTGGCATCATTTTCAGTAAATTTGCAATTTTCGACTGTTAAAGAACTCAGCAAGCTGTTGATACCTGCGCCCAGAGTGCCTTTATTTTGATAGAATTCGCAATCTATAAAGGTAGAGAAAGATTCGCTATGGATGGAGACAGCACCGCCACCTCGTTCTGTTTCCGGGATTAAAGAGCCGTCGTTGTGGCTAAAAATACAGGATTTGGCTGTGAAGTTAGTCCGCCACTGGGAGTAAATAGCACCGCCAATTCCTGCGGAGTTACCCTCGAAGGTGCAGTTTTCGATCGCAGTTTGGGAGTCACCGCCAATCAAAATCGCTCCGCCTGCGGAATCTTCAAAATTATCGGGGTCAGTTCCCAACACCTTGCCCCCAGTGAGGATCAGGTTTTTGAGAGTAAAGTTTGCACTATCACTAATGCGAAAAATTCTGCTATCTCCAGAACTTTTAACTGTTAATTGGGGAGCATTTGCGCCATCGATGGTCAGGTTTTTATCGATGGTAAGTTGACCATTTGTCAACAAAATCACCTGGTTTGCTAAGGTAGAATCGAAGGTGATGGTATCTCCAGCCGTTGCGGAGGCGATCGCGTTTCTCAGAGAGTCGGGGCCGTCATCGCTAGTATTCTTAACAACAAGTTCTGTCATAGATGCTACTGATTTTGTTTTCGACTATTAGAATCACCGTTAACAGTTATAGCAAGCAACTGCTTTGGTCGGTTAGGACACTCGCTCATATAGCAACCGCCAGGGCGGTTAGGGGCTAGGGAAGAAGGGAATAGAATCAGCGAGTTTGGTGGAAGTCAGAACGTCCTAACTGACGAAAGCGGTTGCTATACTTGTCATTGCGAGCCAAGCGCAGCAATCTGAGGCGCGAAGCGTTGCGAGGAACGAAGCAAGCTGGATCTTGCCCGAAGCAATCCCCTAGTCTCTGCGATTGCTTCGCTTGGCTCGCAATGACAGATCGTCAGTAATTTGCCGGAGATGATATCATTGCTGGAACTCGCTGATTCTATTCCCTTCTTCCCTTCTTCCCTAGCCCCTAGTCCCTAGCCCCTCTTTTCCCCTTCTTCCCTAGCCCCTAGCCCCTAGCCCCTAGCCCCTGTTGGGGAAATTTAGGTTGCTTATTGCTTTTTTCAATAGGAGGTTCGGATTCTACGGGGGGAGAATTCAGAGATTCTTGCCACACTTCGATTTGCGATCGCGCCTCTTCATAAATCCGAGTACCGGAGGGAATTTTCCTCAGAATCGCGATCGCACCAGGTAAATCGGATGCAGATTGTTCTTGGGCGATCGCGAAAATTCGCTGACTCCAATCATTAATCGCCTCGTCAGCTTGCGATCGCAACTCGCTAGATTCCGCTATCTGATTTGCTAGCAAAATCGCCGTTTCCAAAGCGTCAGCAGTCCCAGGTTCCGCCGCTTGACGAGCATTTTGCAAACCATCCTTTGCCTGCAACTGAGATTCCCAGTTGCGGATATTCGATCGCGCCTCATCGTAAAGTGTACGTCCCGGTTGAATCTTGCTAGCGGCCGCGATCGCTGCCAACAAATTACCATCATTAGCTAACTGCTTCGCCTGATCTAAATAAGGCCGATCTTGAAACTGCTGACTCCGATCGCCCCAAGCTTTAATTTTATCCTGAGCTTGCTGGTAAAGCGCTCGCCCAGAACCAATTTTCCTAGCTTCGACAATGGCAGCTTCCAGAGAATTAGCATCCCCCAGAGTCGCCATTTCGTCGGCACTTTCGAGAATTGGAGTATCCTCCATCAACTCAACTTGGCGAGTCCAGGTGGCGATTTCCTTCTGCGCTTCTGGCCCTCGCGGATTTCCCGCGGGAATCGTCTGTAACTGTGCGATCGCCGCCTTGAGATCGTTCGCGCCTCCCTTTGCAGCTAACTGACGTGAGGCTTCCAAGGTTTTCACATCGGCAATTTCTTGTTGCCAAATGCTAATAAAATCTTGAGCTTTATTGTAAAGTGGGCGGTTAGATTTCAGCTTTTTAGCAGCTTTGATCGCATTCTCCAAACCCGCGATCGTCCCTCCTTGAGTCTGGGAAGCAGCGCTGGCCAACTCCGTAAAATCTTTGACTTCTTCCTTTAACTTCGCACTTTCAGGAATTTTATTAACAATATCGATCGCTTCCTGCCATTGTCCGGCTCTCAACCGCCCTTCGGCTAATTCCATAATCTTTTTGCCAAATTCCCCGATCGCCTTTTGAGCAGCCTGGTAGAGGTAGCTTTCAGGAGCGATCGCACCAGCCAACTGAATTGCCGCAAAAAGATTATCTACCCCTCCAGCCTCCGCAGCACTTCGAGCTTTTGCCAACTTATTACCATCTGCGCGGGAAGTCTGAATTGCCTTAGTAATTTCCTCGTACTTAGCCGTTTCCCAGTAAGTATTGCCAACATCCAGCAACAGAGTCGCTTGTCGAAAAGCTTGATTCCAGTCTTCCTTGCGGAGAAATTCCTCAGCAGCTTGATAGATTTTTTCTGCACCATCCCAAATTGACTGCCACTGCTGAATTTGCTTTTCCACCTCCGGGTAAGCGGGAACATCGTTAGGGACTTTACGAGCGATCGCGATCGCTTCTCCCAGATTACCCCCTTGGAAAGCAGCATCGCCTAACTTAAGAATATCCTGCGACCAGTTTTCAATCTGGCGGTTGATTTGAGTCCGCAGGGGGTGATCCTTGGGTAGAGCATTAACCAAATCAATCGCCGCCAGCAAGTCGTCCACTGTCTGCTTCTGGGCCGTCACCTCAGCACAATAAAGGCGATCCGAAGCCGAAGCCGTCGGCCAAAAAATGCTCAGACAATTTGGTTGAGCCGCCAGACGGAACAGAGATGCGATCGCGATAAAAGCCACCCCGCCGGGTAGCGCTACAATTATCGCCACCCAAAACGGCCATTTCGTCGGCCATCGCCGCCAATTTTGCCAGAACTTGGGCCCAAGAGACGGGGGTTTAGGTTTCGGGGGTTCTGGTTGCTCCTCAGTTGCCAAGCGCAGAGCCAAGGCTTTTCGTCGCTCTGCGCGGCTCACTCGCCCTGGCTGAGCCCCTTCGGGTTGAGAATCTTCCCTTGCTTCTAACGGCTCTGAGACTGACCATAGGCCCGGTATTTCCCGCTCTTCACTCATAAATTACCACCACAAAAAGCAACCATTGCCGCTTTGACCATTTCAAACTGCAATGGTTGCTATCGTACTCCGCAACTCCAAAAAATCCAAATTTGTTAACGGTTAACGGTTAACGGTTAACGGTTAACTGTTAACTGTTAACCGTTAACTATTTAAGATTGGGCTTGTGCTTGCAAATCATCGATCAGTTCGGCTAGATGATCGCTGCTGGCTTTATAAACCTCACCGCAGAAGTGACAAGTCGCTTCAGCACCATCATCCTTTTCAATCATGTCTTGGAGTTCAGCTTCGCCTAACATTTTTAAGGCTCCTAAAACGCGATCGAAGGAACAGCCACAGTGAAAGCGTAGCATCTGAACCTCTGGCAAGATTTCCAGACCCATATCTCCGAGTAGTTCCTCAAACATCTGCTCTAATGTTTTACCAGACCGTAATAGAGGCGTAAAACCGGATAGTGAAGCTACTCTAGATTCCAGCTTTTCCACCAACTCATCATCAGTAGCAACTTTGGGCATAATTTGTAACATGAGGCCGCCAGAAGCTTGTACGCCTTCAGCGCCGACAAATACTCCCAAAACTAAAGCTGAAGGTGTTTGTTCCGATGTGGCCAGATAATGGCTGATGTCGTCGCCGATTTCCCCAGAAACCAGTTCTACGGTACTGGAGTAAGGGTAGCCATATCCGACATCCCGCACCACATAGAGGTAGCCTTCGCCGATTGCGCCGCCGACATCAAGTTTACCAATAGCATTTGGCGGAAGTTCGATTTCAGGGTTATCTACATAGCCGCGCACGGTTCCATCTGTACCAGCATCAACCATCAACCCGCCCAAGGGGCCATCCCCTCTGATGCGAATGTTGACTCTGGATTGCTGTGTTTTCATGCTGGAGGCCAATAGCAGCCCCGCTGACATAGTACGGCCGAGGGCGGCGGTGGCGACGTAGGAGAGTTGGTGTCGCCGTCTAGCTTCTTCCGTGAGGCGGGTGGTGATTACGCCTACAGCCCGAATTCCGCCCTCTGCGGCTGTAGCGCGAATTAATTGATCGGCCATGAACCTTACATTTCTTAACAACTTCCACTTTCTTTATTCTAGCGGCGTTCTACTTCGCCTAAAATCTATAGCGTAATTTCACACGACTAGACATGGCAAAACTGCCCATAGAAATTGCCGAAACCATTTGGAGCCTAAAACAGCAACTATTGCATATTATAAGAAAATACCCTGAAAACCCTGCGACTTTAGTCCAGGGATGAAAGGGGTCGGGAGACTCTAGTCTCCCAGTTAGATATTTCCAAGTATAGTAAAATTAATCAAAGGAGGTGAAATTAATGTATGCAGTACAAAAAGATATCTGGCATTTAACAGGACGCGATAAATCCATTGTCGAGCAACTGTTGAGATGGTCAAATAATCTGTTTAATGTCGGCACTTACGAAAGTCGGCAACGGTACTTTAGGGATAGAAGCGCAGTTAAATATCCCGAACTGTACAAAATAACCAAAACCAACGAAAATTACGGATTACTTTACTCGCAAGTCGCCCAACAATCATTGAAATCTGTCGCCGAATCTTTTAGCTCTTTTCGAGCCTTAAAAAAGTTAGCCAAGAAAGGAGAAATTAATCAAAAGCCGAGATTACCCAAGTACAGAACCAAGGGGGCGATGTACCAGGTTTCCTATCCGGGACAAGCCTTGAAAATAGTCGGTAATCGGGTGAGATTGCCTCTAGGAACCAAAGGCAAAGAACACTTTGGGGCAGACTGTCTCTGGGTAACATTACCGGAACGCTTGAAAGATTGCCAAATTAAAGAACTTAGGCTAATCCCTAGAAATGGTGAGGTCTGGATTGAGTATGTTTACGAGTCTCTGACTGAGCAAGCTCTTAGTTGCAGTCTCGAAGTGACAGGAGTTTTAGGAATAGATCATGGCATTGATAACTGGCTAACTTGTGTCTCTAGTAATGGTAATCCTTTCATTATTGATGGTCACAAATTGAAGTCTTGGAACCAATGGTTTAATAAGGAAAAAGCGCGAGTTCAATCGACTCACGCTCAATACAAGTTACCTAAAGGTTTCTCGTCAAAACGACTGCAACAGTTGTCGGAAACCCGCGCACGGCGGATGAGAGATGCTGTTAATAAGGCAGTCAGAACCATCGTAGATTATTGCGAAAATCACCAAATCAACGTCATAGTTTTTGGTTGGAATAAAGGACAGAAGCAAGAGGTTAATATGGGGGGAGTTACTAACCAGAACTTTGTCCAAATCCCTACCGCTAAAGTTAAAGATAGATTGCAACAAGAGTGTGAGTCTCTAGGCTGGCGATTTTTAGAGCAAGACGAATCTTACACATCAAAAGCCAGCTTTTTAGACCAAGATTTTCTGCCAGTGAAAGTCGGTGAAAAACCCGACAATTGGCAGCCATCGGGCAAAAGAATTAAAAGAGGATTGTACCGTTCTAGCACTGGGTTGTTAATCAATGCAGATACTAACGGTGCAGGAAATATCATTAGAAAATCAAAAGTAGCCATAGACTCGATTATCGAGCGAGTGGGTAGCGGGTTGCTGACAAACCCTTTAAGAATTAAACTTTGGTGGGATTCATCCCCCAAAGTTTGTCCTTAAGAATCCCCGTGTCTTTAGACCAGGGAGTGTCAATGAAGATGCTACAGAAGCCGAATATACTCTCTTTGAGCAATTTGGAGAAACCGACAGAACAATTGACTATTTAGATCAGCTAAAAAATGTAGCACAGCAAGCCGATGAGCGGTTTTCCCAGTTTTCCATATTGCAACGACGCTTGGCTAATGCAGTACCCACAGCAACTTCTGATATGCTAAAGTTAGTAACAGAAGTTATTGCTTATACCCAGGCTAGACTTCCCGCATGGGAACGCAGCATTGAAGAAATTAAGATTGAGTGGAGATTATGATCAACCAACAAGGATATGTGCCGCCCCTAAATGTCGATCGACGACTCCTCGCTAATTTACGTCGTAGTCGCTTGGAAATGGAAGAATTAGGTTGGAAATTAGAAGAAGTTATTGCCAAATTAGACGAAGAGCATCGACAAATTCAACAAAAACGGTTACAAATACTTTTAAACAGTCAGTAGTTATCATAGATGTTGAGAACATTATATAGAGGCGATCGCTTTTTATGGGTTAGGGTTGATGAGTTGTCCCGTTCTAAAATATTTAATCACTATGTTTGGTAATTATCAACAAAGTCACTTGCGGATTGAGGTTAATGCTTCGGAGAGTGAGATTCGGGATAGTTTGTTACGTCCGAGTCAATTGCAAAAGTGGCTGTGGCCGCAACAATTTAGTAGTGGGTTGCCGGAACAATTATACACAGGTTTGGCGTTTACGAGTTGGGTTGGCCCGGTGGCTTTGGAGCACAAGGTAGAGATTGCGGAGTCCAATTGTTTGCGGTTGTTATTAAGTCAAGGTATTGATGGGTTTCACGAGTGGTATTGGGGGGATGGTTGGGTGCAGTCGCGCTTAGAGGGGGTGTCGGTGATGCCTTTGAGTTTGGGGCAAACTGTTAGTTTGTTGCGGTTGCGGGAGTTTTTGAAGAAGGGGAAGGGGGAATAATTAATAGCCCAATTGATCGGCATTCAAATACTAAAATTTAGGAGGTTGTAATGATTAGTACCTCAACTCCTGCTGAACAGAGAACTTTGCTTAGAAATATTAGCTGGCAAACTTTTGAAAGCTTGCTTAGCGATCTTGGGGAACACCGTTCCTCACGCCTGACTTACAATCGGGGTACTTTGGAAATTATGACACCTTTGTATGAGCATGAAAAACCTAAAGAAGTGCTTACGGCTCTCGTTGGTATTATAGCAGAAGAGTTGAATATAGAGATTGCTAGAGCAGGTTCTACTACTTTTAAGCGTCAAGACTTAGGGCGCGGCGCTGAGCCTGATTCCAGTTTTTATGTCCAAAATGAGAGATTAGTCAGAGGTAAAAGTAAAATAGATTTGAGGAATGATCCGCCGCCTGATTTGGTAATAGAAATAGATATTACTAGCAGTTCTCTTGACAGTTTTGATATTTATTCTGCCTTGGGTGTACCGGAAATTTGGAGGTATAACGGGCGGGTTTTACAATTTTTTCAGCTTCAAGAGGCAGAATATATCGCTTGTGAATATAGCCGAATTTTTCCATTTTTACCTGTTGCTGAAGTTGCTAGGTTTTTGGAGGAGAGTAAAACTGTAGGGGAGACTACTCTGTTGCGAAGTTTTCGAGTTTGGGTGAGGAGTAAAATCATTTCCGGTTGATTTATTATATCAATTTGTCTGCCGCCTGTTGCACTTTTTCAACTTGTCTGGGGGCTTCCATTTCGGTGAATAGTTGAATTGCCTTGTTAAAGTTTTCTTGACTATCATCAGTATTTCCTATTATTTGATAAGTTAAACCTAATTGATAGTAAGCTTCAGCTAAGTCAGATTTAGCACCGATTTTATCCAGAAGTTCGATTGATTCTGAGTGATGGGAAAGGGCTGTTTCAAATTCTCCCTGTATGCGATAGAGTTCTGCTAGACCACTTAAAGCTTTAGCTTTAACCTGAGTGTAGTTAATTTTTTCTGCAAATGAAATGGCTTGGCGAAACATTTCAAAAGATTTTTCAATTTCTCCTAAATTTTTATAAGTTAGACCCATAAACAATAAACTATATCCTTTGCTCCAAAAACTATTATTTATTTTATAAATCACTATTTCCGCTTGTTGTGCATAACTCAGAGCGATAGCTTTAAAGCCTAAACATGAATTCAAAAATGCTAAACAATATAAATAGTCTTTCTCATTATTATGCAAACCATGTTCTGAATCCTTATGAGTACAAAAAAATTCTATGTTTTCAAAAAGATTGACAGATTCTTCAAGTTCCCACAAGTCAATTTTACAAAGCGCTATATTAATTAAAGACCAAGTTTTTATACGTTTGGCATCCAAATATATTAAATCGCTTAAATTAATAGATAAAATTGTGCGTTCCGCTGCTTTAAATGATAAATTATGACATTCAATTGCTGGGTTAATACTTCCAGTTAACCAGTATAAAGTCCCTAAACAATTATACAGTATGCTCAGTATATGATCATTTTTAACTTCGCTAATAATTGAATTAATTGAGTAAACTATTAATTGTAACAAACCCAACCTATAAAACGCAACCCCCAGACGTTCTCCGTTTCTCAAACTGCTATCTCTCCTTTTGAGAATTACAGAGCCAGCTTGCTCAAAGTCATTAATCTCTACACAGTGATAGTAAGCTTCAAAAGCCCTCTGTACATCTTCTACAGTTTCAACTGTATTAACACTATCCGTCCAAAACTCTGATGCTTTTCGATTAGCTTCTTCCCAATCTTTACTATTTCGTAACCGTGCGATCGCCTCTGCCCGAATCACTGGATGCAACCAATATTCTCCTTTAAAACACTCTACTAAAGACCTACTTCGCAAAGATTCAATCACCCGTCTGCGCTGTCCTTCTGGCACATCCCACAGTAAGCACAATAAACCCTCAGTGGGTACAGTCGGCACATCCTGATAGCGATAACATCCCAAACGGCAGAGGAGTTTATAGGCTTCAGGATAAGTGTTTTCGAGACGATTAAACTGTTCTTTAACAAGGTTTTCTACAGCCAACTCCACCAATAAATCAGCTTCGATTTTATGTTCTTGCCAATAGGCTACCATCCCTCCATCTCTCTGTATGGGATCGCATAAAATAGTCATCGCCAAAGCATTTCCACCATAAGCTTTGTGCATTTCTTTTAGAGTTATCTCATCTATCTCAATATCACGGCCGCTAAAAAAATCTTGCCACGCTTTTTCATCAAGACTAGGTAATGAGTAATTGGTGACACCCACGCATTCAGCCAAAGGTTCGCGACTGGTAATTAACGTTACTGACTGTACCGAAGAATCAGCCAAAACTCGCAATAAATCCACATAGCGGCGATGGGGTTCAATAAATCTGCCTTGTCCATCTAGCGCAGGTTCCAAATTATCAATTAATACCCCCACTCGGCGCGTCTGAAGTTGGCGTTTCAGTCTCCCAAGCGTCACTCCAAACTCGCGGCCAGGTTCTTCCTGAAAGTCGCGTTTCAGCCATTCTTCAATCACGCTTTCAACGAGGGTAATATTTTCTTTCTCCTTTGCCATTTGCAAGTCCAGTATTAAGTCAAAACCCTGAGATTTGAGATATTCCTGGGCTAAAGTTGTCTTTCCCACGCCTCCTGGTGCTTGGATAACGATAACTTTTGCGCCTTGGTTGATACGGGTGTTAAGGTACGCGATCGCATTTTCTCGGCCGACAAAATTCAGGTTTTGTACTGAAAGAGGTTCCTTTACAGGGGACACCACAGGTAAAGTTGTTTCCTGAATTTCGCTGAGTTCAGCAACTTGTTCCCAGTTAACACCTACAGCCTCACAAATTGCAATAAAGGCATACCGATCGATGGCAGACTTTCTTGCCCAAAACCGCTTTAGTGTGGCTTCTGAGGTTGCAGCAGTTTCTACCCATATTGAAGCGATTTTCTGCCAGCGTTTCCTGCGTCTAGCTTCGTCAACGATTTTTAGCCCCTGTTCTGATGCCTTCAGAGAATCAATCATTGTTCACCATTACCCCTACGGTGTTCTCATCCGATTTTAGATCGCTTTGGTTCAGTAAGAGAAGCAGTGAGCTATTTAGTGAGCTAAAAAGATGAACCCAACTGAGCCGCCAAGCCAATTTGTATCTGGGATATTGGAAATGTGGGAAGCAATTCTAAGTTGCCAATAACACTAATCAAATTTACCCATGTTTTTCAACCGTCGCAAACCCAAATTTCAAATGTTAGAAGAACCAGAGAGAGGAATTGTAGACGAGGCGATTGCGCCTAACCAACCCGGCAGAGTTAAAGCAAGGGGCAGTTATTGGCCAGCAGAACTCTATCAGTCAGATTGCCAAACCCCTCTCCTTCCCGGCGAGTCAGTTCTTGTGCTGGCTATCAACAATATTACCTTGCTTGTAGTCAAATTGTAATTTTCATGGAGGAAAATATTATGAAATCGTTACCAATCTCAAATAAAACAGCGATTGATAGTGGTGAAATTGTTGAAGTTTCCCCCTCCGAAACCCTTCACGATCACGTCCACGCTTCGACAGAATACATGATGGTTTTGCAAGGTGAAATTGAATTAGCAATGCAAAATCCTAAAATTGGCTGGTGGTATCGCAAAATTTGTGTTCGTGGCGAATGTTATGAAATACGGTCAGGTTGGGTTCATAGTGTCACAAATCTGTCTCGCGATCGCGATGCAATGATTCAGCGATTCTATGAATAATGAAGTAACAGCGATCGCATTTCCCCAAAGTTATGATATAATTACTCATTAGTTACAACTTACAACTAGACTTGCCCAATTCTTTTGATATAAAGAAGTAAAGCCTGTGAAAATAGAAGAATTACTGCAAACAAGAGGAATTATTCACCGCGATCCCGAAATTATGAGCGGTGTCCCCGTATTTGTCGGCAGCCGCGTCCCCTTAAAAACTTTTTTCGACTACCTAGAAGGTGAAAGCGGTTTCGCAGAATTTATTAATGATTTTCCTTACTTAGAAAGTCAAGCAATTAAAGTGTTAGAAAATCTAACTAAAATGATGCTCTCCCTGGAAAGTAATAATAATGCTTATACTGCTTGATGAAAATCTATTGAGTCAAAAACTCAAGCAGCCTTTCTTAGATGCGGGTCATTCAATCAGCAATGTTTATGACATGGGGTGGAGAGGCCTAAAAGATAGGGAAATTCTGGATAGATCGGAGAGTCATCCTTTTGATGTTTTTATCACCGCTGATAAAAATCTTCCCTATCAACAAAATCTAGCAAGTCGTGTTATTAGAATTATAGTGTTAGATTCTAGTAGTACAAGACCAGCTCATCTTGTACCTTTGATGAAGCAAGTTAGCACTATGATATCGTCGTTGCCAGTAGGTTCGGCAATTCGTATTAGTGATGGTGGTGATGTTGTTTTCATTCCTTGAGCGATCGCACTTCCCAAAGAAGCGCGATCGCTTTTCTTTTAGACATAAAATAGGTATTGACATTTTACTAATTAATGGTGTACAATTTCCCCAAGCAAAGTTGAAAAATACCCACAATATATTGAAAATTCAAAGTTATGACACCTGTAACCCAAGGTACAACAAAAACTCCGAACCTAGTTGTAGCGCAAATAGCTCAAGAAGAATTAGCCAGACTCAGCCAACCTGAAGCTACTCTTAGCAAATTTGATATTGACTTAAGTACGGACTGTCAAACGATTAAGTTTAGCGATCTACCAACAGAAGAACAGCAAGGAATTATTAAGGGATTACAAGCCTGCGAAAAAGGAGGTTTTATTACCTTAGATGATTATAGAAAGCGCCGTTTCTCAAAAACAACATCAGACTCACGCTGACGATAAATTTCACTCTGACAATTCGCTTATAAATTGTCAGGTACGCTTAACCATGCCAAAATTACTGTAATTTAGTTATAACTTTATCAATTTAGCTGTAAATCAGGTGTATACAGTCTGGCTCGATCCTATAGAACAAATCCTAGATAGTCTTGATGATAAACAAGCGGAATCTATTTTAGCACAATTAGACTCTTGGGCGCAAAGGATACAGCTTGAAAGAAGAAACGTCCCACGATTTTACTCAATTGCACCCTTAAACTGCCAAGATTATAGAGGTATAGAGTGTTTAGTAGATCATAAATATCAATCAATTATACCTTTAGCGTTTTTGCCTAAACCATTTGATAATCCTTTAGGATAAAAGCGATCGCACTTCCCAAAAAAGCGCGATCGCTTTTCTTTTTTTCAAGTTATTGACGGTGGATGTTCCCCTACTTGTACCCAAATTTGACGCACCCCAACTAATTGAGGTCGATTCATTTTTAAAGCAACAATAGTAGCCCTACCAATAGCTGTTATTCCAATAATTTCAGTAGCATTTTCATCCCAAGAAAAATGGTCATTCCAACTCTGATCTTGAGGATGAAACAACAATACTTCTTCTCCGCTTAAAGGATCGATTGCCTTTTGACGATTCGCCTTATAGCGATTACAGCTAGGACAAGCTAAACACAAATTCTCAAATACACTTTCTCCCCCAGCCGATCGCGGTACAATATGTTCAATCTCAAAAGTAGTTGCGATCAGCACTTCAGCGGTACGACAATAAGCACAACAATTAATAAAACGACTACGAATTTGGCGCTGTAAATCAACAGGAATATAAACACTCACGATTTATTCCCCTAGTTTCTGTAACGTATATCTAGCTCTAGCTTTTAAAAGATTTAATCGATCTATTTTTTCGATTAAATTATCTAGCCTCACCATTTCTGACTCATCCAGCAGCCCATCCGCATTTCTTTCTAATAATTCATCTAATTGATTTTGTTCGCTGATTCCCAACTTAATTTCAGCTAATGCTTCCAATTCTCCTTGACTCAAACCGACCAAAAATTCAGCATCTTTAGTTTGAGAAATAACTAATTGCTGATATGTTTCTAAATTCAGTAAAACACCTACGCGATCGCCGCGTTCATTCGTAACATACTGTACTTTTTCTACCATATTTTTATGAATCTAATAACTTAATTTAAGTTTAGCTTAAGCAAGGAAATTTTGTCAAATTTATTAAATGACTATAGCACAATATTATAGTACAATACGGTTCAGTTAATGTTTCTTTGGTCATGGCGAGCGAATAGCGAAGCAATCGCAGTATCTATTGCTCTAAAGAAAGTTCTCGCTCTTCTGTGAGACTATCGGCACTCCCATCGGCAATGAAAACTACCACTTCAACAGTTTGTCCTACCAACAGGGTTGGAGATTCAATTTCAATCCTGTTTCCTGCCAAAACTTTTGTGGTTAAATGTAAAGTTGATTTCATTATTTAAGTTTGAATGAAGGTTTACAAGATTCTATTTTAATATTGTAAACTATTAATGAGTTCTCCCCTTCTAAAATCTAAAATTATTGCGGCCATCTTCCTTCGCACGGTACAAAGCACCATCCGCCTTTTTCATCAAAATATCGCTATCATCGCCATCCTCTGGATAGATAGCAATCCCGATACTAGAACCGATCGCAACCTTATTTCCTTCCAAATTAAACTCACCCTGCAAAGACTCCAAAATTCTCTGCGCGATCGCCGCCGCATCTTTAGCACGAGAAATATTCGGCAACAAAATGATAAACTCGTCCCCACCCCACCTAGCAATAGTGTCCCCTTCCCGCAGACAATTACTCAACCGCTTCACCACAGCCTGCAACAAGCGATCGCCAATAGCATGACCCAAAGTATCATTAACAATCTTAAAATGGTCTAAATCCAAAAACATCAAAGCAAACAGGCTACCCTTACGGCGAGCATTCTGCAAAGCTAAATTCAACTTTTCCCCCAAAAGAGTACGATTTGGCAAACCCGTCAGCCTGTCGTGAAGCGCTTCATGGCGCATCATTTCCTCCGTTTTCTGCCGCTGAAGCGCCCCGCCAATACTCTCCCCAATCACCATTAAAATCGAAATTTCACCCTCCGACCAACGGCGGTGCGAGTTAGTACCGTCATCAAACCCCAGATAACCCCAAAGTTTCCTCTCCACTCGAATCGGTACAATCAGCCGTGATAGCAAACCCTCTCTCTCCAAAACTTCCCTTTCTTCTTTTGGGAAAGACTCAATAAAATCTGTAATCGCATGAGTCGCTTCTAAAATACTCTGCCAGTGTGTCAGGCCAAAACTATTGGGAGTCAAATTCTGGCGATCGGGCGGGTTAATGCTAGGCTCGATCGATGCCATCACCCATTCAAACCGCAAACTCAAGGCTGCTTCTTCCGTCTCTGGATGCGGATGAGTCTCATAAATATAAACGCGATCAACACCTGTCACCACCCCTAAAGTCGCTAACGCTTTAATAATCGCCGCTTTATGATCTGCGTCTGTCAATAAATGGTGCATAGCAGTCGCAACACCTTGCAGCAAGGTTTCTTGCTTGTGAAGTTCTGCTTCCGTTTCCTTACGCTTAGTAATATCTTCTACAGTGCCTTCGTAACCAGCAATCTGACCCCTCTCGTCCATGATGGCGCGAGCACTCTCAGAAATCCAGATGGTACTACCATCTTGGCGATAAACTTGAGACTCAAAACCAGAAATGACATCCTGTTTCTGGAGCAAGCGCTTAAATTCGTTGCGGCGGTTGGGGTTAACATAAAGTTGCCTGCCGATGTCAGTAATGCCCGTCATCAGTTCGTCAGGGGATTTGTAGCCGTAAATGCGGGCAAGCATGGGGTTGACGGTTTGATAGCGCCCTTCGGCCGATGTTTGGTAGATACCAGCAACGGCGTTTTCAAAGATATTGCGGTATTTCTTGTGATGGATAACAACTCCCAACTGTACGCCAACTGCCGAAAGTAAGGAAATTTGTTTATTTTCTAAACGGGGTTCAAACATGAAGAAAACAAGTACCGCGATCAGTTTGCCGCTGGCAAGGATGGGAATGCTTAGTCCAGCTTGAAAACCCGCAATGGCGGCAATATCTGGGTCAAGGAGGCTATCAACGGGTTGCGGTAAATCGGCTGGCATCCATTTGAGAGGTTGCAGCGACCAGATTTGTCCTAAGTTACTGCTTGCGGAAAATTTCTGTTGTTTTCTGGTGCTGCGGAATGAGTCTAAATTTTGAGAAGTGCTGTAGTAGGCGGGTGTACATTCTATGAAGGCGGGATCGGCACTGGGAACCCAAGCTTCGGCATAATTCCAGTTTGTGACTTGGCAGATTTTTTGCAGGGCAATGGTGAGAGCTGAATCGAAGTCTTGAGCTTCGGCTACACTTAAGGTGATGGTTTGCAATAAGTGTGCTACTGCTCTGTTCCTTTGTCGCTCTGTGATGTCGTGGCAGATGCCGAGTATTTTGGTAATTTTCCCAGCAACGAAGATGGGGGAGAGGTCAATCAATACTAGCTGAGAGCCTGTTTCTGTTTCTAATGGCTGTTGGTAAGAACGGGATTGCTGTTGTTGCAGGCAGATAGTGAGGTTATGCTGGGTTGTACGAGCGATCGCCTCTGGTAAGCACTCGCCGATTGATTTGGAGGCTACGTCGATGTCTGCGATCGCGTACATTTGCAAGTAAATTTGATTCGCAGACACGAAACGGAATTCTTCTCGAATCGGCTCTACTATGAAAATGCCGTCTGAGCTGTGTTTGAAGACGGCTCCCAGTATGGCTTCCTGTTCGCAAGCTGAATTCTCTTCACCCACGGGAGTGCTGTTTGGTTCTTCTCTCAAGTTCCAGCAAAGCATTTTTACTTTTACCGCTTATAAAAACCTATGCAAATCTACTATCGCTAATAGAGGAGCAAAAGCCTAAGTCTACGGTGTAACTTAACCAAAGGTAAGTAATATTGCATTACTGCTTGCTTTTATAAGCTTGTCCACTA
>NZ_JARFTR010000310.1 GCF_029167235.1 Kamptonema sp. UHCC 0994
AGACTCTACAATAGAGCGAGTGAGTAGTGGGTCATTGACTAACCCTTTAAGAATCAAACTTTGGCGGGATTCATCCCCCAAAATTTGTCCTTAAGAATCCCCGTGTCTTTAGACCGGGGAGTGTCAAACCTTTTTCCTTCTACTTCGATTTGTGCTAAAATCGAAATCAAAGTCGTTTTAAACTTTAGTAAAGAAATGAGTTCTTCAATAGGTCTTCTGGCCAGTACCCTGGCGACATTTGTGCAAATATATCTAGTTTTGATGATCGTGCGGGTACTTTTAAGCTGGTTCCCGAATATTAACTGGTTCGATCCTCCGTTTTCGATCTTAAGTCAGTTAACCGATCCTTACTTAAATCTCTTCCGTTCAATTATTCCACCTTTGGGCGGAATTGACTTTTCTCCGATGATCGCCTTTTTTGTGCTTCAGATTGCTGCTCAGCTTTTAACGGGTTTGTTAGGTAATTTGCAAACTGCGATTTAGTTGCAAAGGCTTTAATCTTAATAGCTTGCAGTTTACTAAATGTTCCTAACTGCTAGTAAAGGTTTGGTAAGCTTTCAAGTTGCAGCAAGCGGATGATGGCATCGAACATCATCCTATTTTTTGCCAATTATTCAGCGCCGGACTTTGCCTGTAAAACCTGTAGCTTTAAATTGCTTGAGTTCTAAAGGGGTTGGTTGATTGGCAGCAACAGAGATGCGGATTTCAAAATCGCTAACTCCTGGGGGAATTTCTTCGATAGAACCTAATCTAGTACGGTTTTCCATGACGGAATTACCTTCGGCATCGTAGATACGACCGAAAATATCGGCATCAAAGACTGTTTTGCCAGAGGTGTTTGAGGCTTTGCCTGTTACGAGAAAGCAGTTAGCTGCCATGCTAGAACCGCTGGTGACTGTTCCTTCTGCCATTTCTGGGGGACAGTCGTGATAAGAAATGTCGGACAGCTTAATTTGTGTCAATGCTAAAGCGGGGGGAACCCACAGCCAAGTTAAAATTCCTATTAGGCAAGAAATGACAACATTGGTAAAAGCTTGAAAGCGCATAAATTTTATCTAAAGTTGATAATCCTACAGTATAGCAGAAGGCAAAAGGCAAAAGGCAGAGAGAAAACTGAGAGACCTTTTCCCAATTAGCAATTAGCAATTAGCAATTAGCAATTTATTTTAGTGTATCTTTAAGGACTGTTCGAGCTGCCAATTGATTGCGAGTAGAGGTCAAAATTTCCGCCTCGCGTTCGAGTCTAGCTGCGGTATCTTGCATTTCTAATAAACCTTGTTGTTCTGTCGCTACGCCGTAAAGATTACTAGCAACCCAGTGGGATAATTCAGTAGGTAAAGTAGGAATATCTTCTGGTAACTCAATCGCTTGATCCATCAACTTGCCAGATAGTCGAACTACATCGCGCAGCAATTGTTCAACTTCTCTCGCTAGGGGTCTGAGGTCTTTTTCTGGTGGGTAATCTTCTATCCATTCCACTAAACCCACTAAATAGGGTTTTTCTCGTACTGCTTCGATCACTCTAAACCGTTGTTGGCCTAAAGTCATGATTTTCATGCGATCGTCAGGGAGACGCTGACAGTGAATTACTTCGGCGCAACACCCAACGGCAGCGACTTTATTTTGATTAGGGTCCCACATTAGTACCCCAAAGCGGCGATCGCTCTCCAGAATCGTATTCATCATAATTCGGTAGCGAAACTCGAAAATTTGCAGCGGGAGTGGTCTACTGGGGAATAGAACCACCTCCGGTAACGGAAATAGGGGGAGTTCGCGAACTGCGACAGATGAAGATGATGCCATTGTCCCTTTAGATGACGATGTTTGCGCTTGTTTTCTTACTTTAGCCGATTTAGGCGATCGCGGAGTAGTCAGACTTTTAAACCTTCGCAATTTACCGCAGTTAATTGACAAAGGCACTGAATAAATTCAGAGTTCTTAGCCTCTGGGTTGCAGCTAAAGCGTCATACTGTAGCTTAATCCGCAACATTGAGCGAACGCGAGCTCGTAATTCTATACTATTAATCGGTTTCGACAAAAAATCATCGGCACCAGCTTCAAGAGAGCGAGCTAAATCTTCTTTAGAACTCAGTGCTGTCACCATGATAATCGGAATGTGGCACCAGCGGTGGTTCGATTTAATTAGCTGGCAGGTTTCGATACCATCTATCTCTGGCATCATCACATCCAACAACATGACATCGGGTTGAATCTCGTCTATACGATTTAATGCTTCTTTACCGCTAGTTAGATATGTGAAATTATATCCCTCGCGATAGAGCAAGGCTTCGATGACTTCAAATATACTTTCTTCATCATCGATTACCAATAAGTTTAGTTTTCGATCGCTACTCAAACTTTGTTTGTTTTGCATAGATATACCCTACTCCAGGATTAATTTTAGAGAATTAAAGTCTGATATTGATTAAGTTGAAAGGCGATCGCCTCTACAAGCTTTTTCAAGCTTACGGGTTTTGCTAGGTAATCATTTACTCCCGCTTCTAAACATTTTTCCCTATCTCCAGGCATGGCGAGAGAAGTCAGAGCAATAATTGGCATTTGAGCAAATTCTACATCGGCTCGTAGTTGGCGGGTTGCTTCCAAACCATCTATTCCTGGCATCTGGATATCCATTAGCGCTAAATTGGGTTTTAACTCTCTTGCCATTTGTATTGCTTCTACTCCGTTGAGAGCAGTTGCTACTCGGTAGCCGACAGCTTCCAAATATTCCACTATTGTAGAGATATTTGCCTCATTATCCTCTGCCAGTAAAATCAAAGGCAGTGATTTTGATTCTGATATCATAGCCGTTTTTTCCAACTGTTGGGGAGCAGGGGCTAACTTGCGTAAAGCCAACTGAAACTGATGGCGAGAAAAAGGTTTGACTAAATACTCGTATATACTCGCTGCTGGGGATCGCACAGGCTCGTCCGCCACAGAAACGATTAAAATTGGAATATTGTGGGTGCGAGGTTCTGATTTGAGTTGCGCTAAGACATCCCAGCCAGAGCGATCTGGCAGTTGTAAATCTAAAATAATCGCATCTGGATTAATTTTAATAGCTTCTTCTACTATCCCTGTTCCCAAGGAATAAATTGCAGAATTATTGATGCCTAATTCTGCCAAGTAATGCGCCATTTGCTCAGCCGCAGGCGCGGAATCTTCTACAATTAAAACCTGATTAATATTTAAGGATTTATGAGCAGCAATTGTCATCGGAGCTGTACTTTTCTTGACTTCTTGCTTCCAGGGTAGAGAAACTGTAAAACGGCTACCGTAACCTAATTCACTTTCTAGAGAAACACTACCTCCATGCAATTCTATCACTTGCCTTACTAAAGCTAATCCTAAACCTGTACCTGCATAGCGACGGGTAAAAGAACTATCTACTTGCACAAAAGGTTGAAAGAGTTTGCCGATGTTTTCTGGCGCAATTCCAATTCCTGTATCGGCAACGATAAACTGCAAAGTTTCATGTTCTAAATCAGCGTTAACTTCGATCCAAACTGCACCACAGTCTGGGGTAAATTTAACGGCATTACTGAGTAAGTTGATCAGCAGTTGTCGCATCCGCCGTTCATCAATTTTAACTTTACCAATCCGGGGAGGCACTTGAGCGCTGAGCTTAATTTGTTTTTGGTGAGCTTGTTGTCTGACAAAAGCTAGACTAGCATCACACAATCCTTGAATGTCAGTATTACTCAACTGCAATTCCATCTTTCCCGATTCAATTTTTGATAAATCTAGAACATCATTGATCAACTCTAGCAAATGTTCACCGCTTTGCTCAATAGTTGCTAATTTTTGGTGCTGTTTAGCTGTTAAAGGGCCGAAAACCTCATCTCTCAAGGCTTCAGAAAGACCGAGGATGGCGGTGAGGGGAGTGCGGAGTTCGTGACTCATATTAGCAAGAAATTCGCTTTTGGATTTACTGGCGGCTAAGGCAGCTTTGGCAGCTTTTTCTTGAGCAATTTCGGCTTCATGACGAGCCAGACTAATAGCAACGATTTCTCCGACTATTGTCAGCAGGCTAATTTCTTCTGAACTCCAACTTCTGGAAGATTTCACGGTATTTAAACCCATAAATCCGGCTAAGTTTCCTGATTGAATTAAAGCCACATTAACGGTTGAATGAACGCCTTGGCGTTCAAGTTCTGCTTTCTCTGCGGCAGCTTCAGGCGGTAAGTCTGAAATGCAAGAGATTTTAACTACTTTAGCATTGATTAGCTGTTGGTGAAACCAACCATAACTCTGTGTTGAAACAGCTTGTAAATCGCCAATCACTGGTATAATACCTTCAGCACACCACTCGTAGGTATTTGTCATTTGATTTTGAGTGTCGGAGTAGTGGATGATGTAGCTGCGATCGCTAGCTGTATATTCCCCAATAACTCTCAATGTGAAATTAATTGCCGTCTCAATATCCTGGTCAAGAAAAGTACGAGAAATATTACTAAGTAGGCTATCAATCTTAGCTCGGTGTTGCAGAGTTTCTTCCTGCTGTTTGCGCTCGCTGATATCAAATATTGCCCCATCTATCCATAATAAACTCCCGTCTTGTGCAAAGCAGCCTTGACCTTTATCATAGACCCAACGGATACTACCGTTGGCGTTAATCACTCTATATTCTAATACAAAAGGATGCTTGATTTCTAGAGAATTTTTGATCGTTAATTTGACCATTTCTCGATCTTGAGGGTGGATAATACTTGTCCAGTTTCGCACTCGATTGTGAATAAATTCACTAGCTTGATAGCCAACTATTTCCTGAACAGCATCGCTGAGAAATTCCACCATGACATCATAATTGAAAAGGCAGCGATAGATAGCGCCGGGAATGTTATCTACTAAACTCCTGAATCTTTCTTCACTTTGGCGAAGTGCTGCTTCTATCTGTTTGCGATCGCTAATATCTCGACCCACCCAAGCTACTGTATTTTCGGATGTTGGGGTAATGCTAGCAATAAACCAAACTTCGCGCTCGCCTGCAAGTAAATTATACTCAAAGTTAACAATTTGTTGTGCCTCCAAAGCCAAGCGGATTTGATTTTGAAAAAGCTCGGCATTTTCTCCAAAAAATTGTTCTATAGTTTGACCAAGAATATCAGTATCATCTGGGTAAAATCTCGTAGAATTAGTAGGGGCAGCTTTGATGCTAAAATCCCCAGCATCAATCAGTAATACGATGTCATTCATCGCTTCAAAAAATACCCGAATTTCCGCCTCCGAAGAGCGGAGTTTCTCTTCTAGTAATTCGCGATCGCAAATTTCCTTTTCCAGCCGTAGATTTTGCTCTGCGAGTTTTTTTTGCAACTCTCGCAATCCCAAATGATTCTTAACTCTAGCGAGAACTTCTTCTATTTTAAAGGGTTTTGTAATATAATCTACTCCTCCCACAGCAAAAGCTTTCAGTTGATCTAGCCCATCGTTTAAAGCACTAATAAAAATAATTGGAATATCGCGAGTAGTTTCCGCAGCTTTCAGGCGTTGACAAACCTCATAGCCGTCCATCTCCGGCATCATAACATCCAGTAAAATTAAGTCAGGAGGAAATGACTGTGCTGCCTTGACAGCCATTTTACCTTTAGATACGCCTCGTACTTTATAGCCTTGTTCAGTCAGCAAGTCAGAAAGCAGACGCAAGTTATCCACCATATCGTCAACAATCAAGATAGAGGCTTTGACACGATCGTTAGGTAAGCTGTTCATTATGGCTATTTATTGCTTCATAAAACTTACGCACTTATAGCAACCGCCGAGGCGGTTAGGGGCTAGGGACTAGGGGCTAGGGACTAGGGAAAGAAGGGAAAGAAGGGAAAGAAGGGAAAGAAGGGGAAGAAGGGAATAGAATCAGGGAGTTTCAGGAACTCAGAACGTCCTAACCGCTTTGGCGGTTGCTATACTACAATTTTCTTTTAATATGAACCACTTGTCATTGTTCGCTGTGCGAAGCTATCTTGTTAGGGATGATAGCTTGCGCGTAGCGCAGGCTACGCCAACGCAATATAGCAACCGCCACGCTTAGGACATTCTGGTTTCCTTCCACCCTTGATTCTATTCCCTTCTTCCCTTCTTCCCTAGCCCCTAGCCCCTAGCCCCTAGCCCCTTCTTCCCTAGCCCTAGTCCCTAACTATATCTTTCACCACTGAGGAGCAGAAGCAATCAACTCTTTTACTTTTTCGGCCTCCAAAGGTCGAGAAAATAAATATCCTTGGCTAAAGTGGCAGTCTAAATTTCTGAGTTGGTCTAACTGTTGAGTTGTTTCTATGCCTTCAGCGATGACACTCATTCCCATTGTTCGGGCAATGCACATAATGGCTGGGACAAGCCCTAAATTTTCTGAATTGCCGTCTAAGCACTGCACAAAGGATTTGTCAACTTTCAGAATATTAACAGGAAAGGAATTTAGATAACTCAGAGAAGAATAGCCCATGCCAAAGTCATCAAGGCTTAACTGAATTTGCCTAGCTCTTAGCTGTTGAATAATGATCGCCGCAGATTCGGTATTTTCTATAATCGCACTTTCAGTAATTTCTAGTTTTAAGCACTGTGGATTGAGTTGGGTTTCGGCGAGAATTCGATCGATTTCCTCAATTAAGTCTGCTTGGCCAAACTGGTGGGCAGAAAAATTGACGCTGACGCTGAAAGAATCTCCGACAATTCCTGTTATTTGCCATAGGCGTAACTGACGACAGGATTCTCGCAATACCCAAATACCGATAGAAGTAATTAAACCTGTTTCTTCTGCTAGGGGAATGAACTCTGCTGGATAAATTAAACCTCTAGTTGGATGCTGCCAACGCAGTAGTGCTTCTACCCCAGCAATTTTGCCTGTTTTGAGATCGATAATGGGCTGATAGTGTACGCAAAATTGTTTTTTGATGAGGGCTTTTCTCAGGTTTGTTTCTAACTGTAAAAATTGGCAAGCTTTCTCGCGCATCGTGCCTTCAAAAATTTGATAGCGGGCTTTTCCCTGTTCTTTGGCGCGGTATAAGGCGGTATCGGCATCTCGCAATATATGTTCGGGCTGGCTATATTCTCTGCTGCCTGAAGCAATGCCAATACTGGCGCTGACAAATACTTCATATCCTTGCAAGTGAAAGGGAAAAGCAAGTTTTTTTATGATTTCGCTAGCAACTTTTGTGGCACTACTGATATCTTGGCGGTTGCCGAGTAAAATGGCAAATTCGTCATCGCCTAACCGTGCAAAAATATCATCTTGACTTAAGTCAGTTTCTAAGCGGCGGGCTACGGCGGCTAGCAGTCGATCTCCGATCTGATAGCCGAGAGAATTATTGATTATTTTAAAGCGATCGCAGTCGATAGATAGTACAAAAAATTGATAATTTGAATCTATTTTTGCACGATTGAGAGCTGTCTCTAGAGAATCGATGAATGATGCTCGATTAGGCAATTTTGTTAGACGATCGTGAAATGCCATTTTTAGTTTAGCATTGACTGACTCTAGCTGTATTTGACATTCTTTTGCTTCTTGTTTAAATTCAGCACTCATTTGCATAATTTCCTCTCTTGCTGCCTTCAGATTGAGTTGTTTTTCAATTTTTATTAAAATCTCATCCAAATTAAAAGGTTTGTTGATATAATCATCACATCCAAACTTAAATCCTTTAACTCTCTCTACATTTTCAGTTAAAAAGCTTAAAAATATCACAGGTATTTCTGCTGTTTTTGGATTGGATTTTAAGCGCTGACAAATTTCATACCCATCCATTTCTGGCATGACAATATCTAATAAAATTAAATCTGGAATTACTGCCTCTGCTGCTCTTAAGGCTGCTTGTCCACTGATAGCTTTGCGAACGTTGTACCCGTGCTGCATTAGTAAGGATGAAAGTAAGCGCAAGTTGGCTGGCGAGTCATCAACGATCAGGATTTCTGCCAATTTAAGGCAATTTATATTTTCATTCATGGCTGCTTGTGCCTTCTGCGTAGATGATTTCACTGTTCACTGATTTGGTCAGTTGATTCGCTATGACCGCTACATCAATAACTATATTTTTGAATGGCACAAAGGCTTTTAGGGAGAAGATAGTGATTTTAAGGAGAACTTAAGAGGGGAAGGGGGAAGGGGAGAGAGGAAGATGGGGAAGATGGGGGGAGGCTAAGGAAATTAAGCAGGTGACAGTGCGTAATTCCTAATAATGTTAATACTCAATGGCTCCCAGAGCTTTTAATGTTGCCTTTTGAGCTTCTGTCAATCCTGTAACTCCGGTAATATTCATCCCTTCATAAATCCTTTCCGGTCTCAGCGTGTCTAAGCATTCCCCTGTTTCCACATCCCAAACTTTTACAGTTTCATCATTACTACCACTGGCGAGAGTTTTGCTATCCTCCGCGAAGGCGACAGACCAGAGGTTGCTACCGTGACTGTCCAATACCTTGACGCATTTACCAGTAACGCTGTCCCAAAGCCTTACTGTTTGGTCAGCGCTAGTGCTTGCGAGTAGTTTACCGTCAGGACTAGAGGCGATTGACCAAACTAAACTCTTGTGTCCTTCTAAGGTTTGCCGGCATTCCCCGGTTTCGACATTCCAAAGTTTGATGGTTGTATCTTCGCTAGCGCTGGCTAGGGTTTTCCCATCGCGGCTAAAGGTGACTGACCAAATTAAACCTTGATGTCCGAACAAGGTTTTTAGACATTCGCCGGTGTTGAGATCCCAAAGGCGAATTGTTTGGTCGGCGCTGCTACTGGCGAAAAACTTTCCACTGGGGGCAAAAGTTATTGATAAAACCCAACTCTCATGGTCTGAAAGAATTTGTAGAGTGCGGCTGCTGTTGACATCCCAAAGCCGGATTGTGCGATCGCTACTTCCACTAGCTAAAATCTGACCATCTGGACTAAAGGCTACTGACCAAACGCAACCCGTATGTCCCAAAAGGGGTAATTTTACCCGACCAGTATTTACTTCCCAAAGCCAAATAGTTTTGTCTTCCCCGGCGCTAGCTAGGGTTTCGCCGTCGGGATTAAATGCTACGCTGCGAACTGATTTCTGATGACGGTGGAGGGTTCTGAGACATTGGCGAGTTTTGAGATCCCACAAAGTTACTATTCCGCTTGCGCCACCAGAGGCGATCGCTACGCAGGCTGAAGGCCTCGTACCTTGTGCTAAATTCTGGCTAATGGCAACAGACCAAACTGAATTTGTATAACTGTGGATAGAATGAAACCCAGCAACATCGCCTGTTTTACCCACTTGCCAAAATCGCAGGCTTTGTTTGTCGCTGGCGGCGATAATTTGCCGATCTGAACTAAAGGCTACTGACCAAACTTGACTACCAAATCCTGAGAGAGTTTGACAACATTCTCCAGTTTGGATATCCCAAAGTTTGATAACTTTGCCATCGCCGACTGCGAGGGTTTTGCCATCGGAACTCAAGGCTATAGACCAAACAAAAGTTATGTCGCTAGCTATAGTGTGGCGACATTCTCCTGTTTGGACATCCCAGAGTTTGATGGTTTGAGTTTCGCAGGTTGCTAAAATATTGCCATCAGGACTGAAGGCGATCGCGGAAATTTGACTGTCGCCGCCTTGGAGAATTTGGCTACACTCGAAGTTATCAACTAACCAAATTCTAATGGTTTGGTCGGTACTACCTGTGGCGAAGGTTTTGCCATCGGGGTTGAAGGCAATTGCATTGACGCTATCGCTGTGTCCTTCTAGGGTTTTGATGCAGTTTCCGTTTATATCCCAGAGTTTAATGGTGCGATCGCTACTACAACTAGCTAACAATTGACCGTCTGGGTTAAATGCGATCGCCCATACCCAATCTTCATGACCTTCTAAAGTTTGGCGCAATTGTCCATCTGGCAAACCCCACAGTCGAATTGTCCAGTCAAAGCTAGCGGAAGCCAGGGTTTCGCCGTCAGGGGAAAAGCTTAAAGACCAAACTGCACCAGTATGACCTAGCGATCGAAACAACAGTTTCCCATCTCTAACTTGCCACAAACGCACCTCTCCATCTGCGTGTCCAGTCGCGATCGTCAACCCATCTGGACTAAAAGCAATGCTGTAAATATTAGCAAAAGTTTCGCTAAAAACTGACTTCCCTAAATTAGCTTTTTCAAAGTTAACTCGGCGCAAATTCACACCTTGTAGGTAAGCTTGCCAAATCGTCAAGCCAGAAAAGTCAACCACACTTAAATCCGCTTGCAAATTAACGAGTAAATTAAGTAAATTACCAGCAATATAGCCGGGAGTTGGCAAAGAATCCGAATGCAACCGAGAAATAATAATTGTCAATACTGAAATCAAATTTTCTCTCATCCCAAAACTGGTTAATAGTTCATCAATTATTGGCTGGAGAATAGAATTCACTTGGGAATAACGGACAAACTCTTGAGATTCAGCTTTGATTAAAGCCTGATGCTTGAGTAAGTTAATATTATTGAGATTTCCCAACTCAGCAACGGCACGAATTTCTGTACAGACTTGTTCGCAGAAGCGATTACTTACATATTCCATCACCGCAGGTTGCAGCGTCAAAAGTTGACCTGATATTGCCCTCTGGGTTTCGATTAGAGACCGCCAGCCGATAAATTCTAAAGCTTCTAAAAGTCTTCCCACCGGCACCAGCGGCACAATATCGGCGCGAAGTTGGGCGAAAGTTACGGGTTCTCGGTTAATCGCCAGCCAGTAAAGAATTTGCTGTTCTAAGGGAGACAAACGTTCAAATTGCTGTTCTAAAAGACTACGAATACCATTAAAAACTGTTGTTCCCTGACTTAGAAATTCTGCAATATTGCCCGCAAATAATTCTTGAATAGAAGTAGCAAGAATTTTTAAAGCGAGGGGATTTCCTTGATATAATTGTGTCAGCATTCTGACTTGTGTTGCGTTGCTTTGGAGACCTTTAGCTATAAAAATCCTTTCAGCTTCCGAGTCTGACAAACCTTTTAAATGCCAAGAGCGAACTGGCAAAGATTCTCCTTCGATAGAGGCAATACCTTGGGGTTTTTCTCGACTGGTTAAGACCAAACAACTTTGGTGAGAAATTTCTGCTGTTCGTCTAAATAGTTCGCCATAATCTTGATAGCCTTCGCTATATCTGCCCGCTGGAGAGCCTGATTTTAAAATTGTTTCTAAATTGTCAAAAATTAGTAGACAGCGCTGGGAACGAAAATAATGACATAGCCGGGAAATTTGACTGCTGATTGTTTTAGGTAAATTGGCTGTTGTTTCTTGTTGTTGAGAGAGAAATTGGATAATTTGAGGAAGAAGTTCTTCTAGGGGTGGGGCATTGCGGAGGGATCGCCATATTAAAAAGTCAAAGCTATCTTGAAGTTGTTCTCCTAGTTTTACTGAGAGAGATGTTTTGCCAATTCCTCCCATTCCTAATAGGATAACTAACCGACAATTATCGCTTTTAATCCACTGTTTAAGGCTTTCTAGTTCTGATTCTCTGCCGTAAAATAGGGAAACGTCAATTGCTTCTCCCCAGTCACTTTGGCATTGCTCGCCATTGGTATCGCCGAAGAAAGCAACTACTTCTTCAATTCCCGGCTGCGTGTAATCCTGTTCTGCAATTTCGAGTCCAAGCACCTGGAAAACAAGGCGCAAAGAACTTTCATCTGTGCCGCTTGTTCCTCGCAAAATTTTTCTGACTGTCGTTATGTGCAAACCTTGAGCACTAATTAGTTGCGACTGTTCCGCAATTTTTGAGGGGTTATAGGTGACACCAGTTTTAGTCTCTAATTCGCTAATACGGTTTTGTAGTTTCTTGGCTCCAACAGGAGTGAGAATATAACCGCGATGACGCTTAGATTTAGCAGTTTGTGTTGGTTTCACGGCTCTTAAGTAGAAGGAAGAAGGAAAAAGACCCTTCGGCTTCGCTCAGGGTAAAAAGAAGGAAGAGGGATTACTAATTACCAATTACCAAAGAAGGGGCTAGGGGCTAGGGACTAGGGGCTAGGGAAAGAGAAAGAGATGGGGAGGATTGGTAATTAGCCATTAGCCTAATGCCATTAGCCTAATGCCATTAGCCATTAGCAATTAGCAATTAGCCATTAGCCATTAGCCATTAGCAATTAGCCATTAGCCATTACCAATTACCAATTATTTGATTCTAAACACTGTACTCAAGAATCAAATTATTTGCAAAATAAACTGGAGTAGACTGACTTAAGGCTACCCCAGTGCTGCCACGGAATTCTAATTCTGTATCTAAAATATCATTATTATGGCTAAAAGCTGAGTTTCCACCAAATTTTACAAACCTTAATATATATATATATTAATTGTTGATAACTTCCCCGTCAAGCTGGTGACTTTACAGCAAGCGAGGGCGGCGTTACGAATGATTTTGTGTAAGTCCTAATTATTAATTATTCAACAGAGTTGAGCTAAAGTTAAATAGCAAGCTTTGTCAACTCCCACTCAAGCTGAGCAGGAAACTAAAAATGGGTCAGTATATTCTGGCTATTCTCACAGTGACGATCCTCGGCTACGTTGTCAACTCTTCTTTCAGAGTGATCAGCGGGGGTCAAGAAGGTTTAGTCGAACGCTTGGGTCGATACAAGCGCATAATCAAACCTGGACTTAATTTTATCATTCCCTTAATAGAAAAGGTCGTTTACGTAGAGACAACCCGCGAACGAGTTTTGGATGTAGATCCGCAGCCAACTATTACTAAAGATAATGTGGCTCTAGAAGTAGATGCAGTGGTGTATTGGCGGATTATGAATTTGCCAAAAGCTTATTATGAAGTGGAGGATATTGAGGCGGCAATTGCTAACATGGTTTTAACTACTCTGCGCTCTGAAATTGGTCAGTTACAAATGAAGCAGACTCTTTCGGAAACAGATAAGATTAATAGAATTCTGCTTAGTAAGCTGGATCTAACTACTGCTAATTGGGGGGTGAAAATTATTCGCGTTGAGATTCAAAGTATTACCCCTCCTAAAATTGTATCGGAATCTATGGAGTTGGAGCGGGCTGCGGAGAGTGAAAAGCAAGCTATGATCGTTAGAGCTGAGGGTAATGCGAAGTCGATAGAACGTCTTGCTCAGGCCTTAAATTTGAAACCTGAGAGTGAAGAGTTTAGAAAGTTTCTGATTGCTCAAACTTATGTGGAAGCTAATAGCAAACTGAGTGAAAGTGCAAATTCAAAAGTGATTTTTATGGATCCAAAAGCTTTATCTGAGGCTATTAGTGGATTAATGGAAGGTTTAAATAATCCACCTTAAGGGGTGGGATGCCTACGGCTGGCGTAGCTGCGGCGCAGTTTTAATTCTTACCTTCTAAATATCGCATCAGCAACTTGACAAACATCGCGCATTTCTTTAACATCGTGAACTCTGAGAATATCAGCACCGCGCGCGATCGCACTTGTACAAGCCGCCGCTGTCCCCCAGATTCTCTGTTGAGGGTCAGGTTGATTTAAAATATGACCAATAAAGCTTTTGCGAGATACACCTACTAAAATTGGACAACCTAAAGAATGAAATTTTGGTAACTCCCGCAATATTTTTAAGTTTTGGTTGTAAGTCTTGGCAAAACCAATTCCAGGGTCTATAATGATATTAAATTTATTAATTCCGGTGGCAATTGCTGCTTCAACTCTACTCTCTAAAAACTGATAAATCTCCCCAATTAAATCTTGATAATCTGTTAATTTTTGCATTGTCTGCGGCGTACCCCGAATGTGCATTAATATAATTGGAACTCCTAATTTTGCCGCCGTTGGCAACATTTCTGGGTCAAAAGTAGCAGCGGAAATATCATTGATTATATCAGCGCCGGCATCGATCGCAGCTTTGGCAACAGCGGCGCGTGTTGTATCAACTGAAATCGGCACTGTAGCGCAAATATTTTCGCTAGATCGCAAGATTTCTAATAAGGGAATAACTCGATTTAGTTCTTCTTCTAGGGTGATTTCATCCGCACCAGGCCGAGTTGATTGGCCGCCAATGTCGATAATATCAACACCATTTTCTACCATTTTCTGAGCTTGTGCTGTGGCAGATTCTAGGGTGTTAAATTGGCCGCCGTCGCTAAAACTATCAGGAGTGACATTGATCACTCCCATGATGTAAGTGCGTTTACACCACTCAAAAGATTGACCTCTGATAGTTAATTTTATGCTGTTATTCGTCATTAACGAAACTGCCGGAATTTGTAGACCGAAAAGGTGGTTTGTTGCCCCATCATCAACGGGTACGGGAAGATTTTGGGGTAACTCGTAAAGATTATCTGGTTTTGCCATAAAAACTAAAAATTCCTGACGCAACCACCCAATTCTTAATTACAAATTACAATTATTTGTAATTGACAATTCGAGCAAAACTTGCAGGTTCCAAACTTGCTCCACCGACTAATACCCCATCAATTTCTGGCTGAGCCATAATGTCATCAATGTTGTCGGGTTTGACAGAACCGCCGTAAAGAATTGGCACATCAGGATTATTTAGTTTGCTACGAATTAAACCAATAATCCGATTAGCGTCGGTGGATTCGCAAGTGCGACCGGTACCGATCGCCCAAATCGGTTCATAAGCGATCGCCAACTTCTGCTGATCCACACCAATCAAATCCGTCGCTAACTGAAAAGCAATGTGAGATTCCGCTTCGCCCTCTTCCCGCTGTCGCAAACTTTCGCCCACACACAAAATCGGTATTAAACCATGCTGTTGAGCCGCCCTCAACCGCATATTTACAGTTTCATCAGTTTCGCCAAAATATTGGCGGCGTTCGCTGTGACCCACGATCGCATACCTTACCCCAATTTCTGTCAGCATCGGGCCCGAAATTTCCCCCGTATATGCACCCGACTCTTCCCAGTGAACATTCTGAGCACCTAGCATCACACGGCCCCCGTGCATATTTTTCGAGAGCAGGGTCAAAGCGGTGAAGGGAACGCATAGAATGACTTCCCGCTCTTCTGGGGTTTCAGTCAAGCAAGACGTGAACCCTTTGAGAAACTCCAGAGCTTCACTCTGGGTTTTGTACATTTTCCAATTGCCAGCAATAACTATTTTCCGCACGGACGACCTCAGTAGACCTCAGAACACTACAAAATTCAACATCAGTTTAAGGCTTTGCGGGGCATTTTTGTTAGTTTGCATTCAGGAATTACCCAGGTTTGACGTAACGCCGCCCTCTGGGCGGTTCCTGATACCGCCCAGAGGGCGGCGTTACAAACACTTACTGACCAAATTCGAGGCGAGCTTGCTCAACCAGCTCAACCGTTACAACTTCCTTTTCAGCTTCGCGGGCCAAATGCTCTATCCGCACTCGTGCTTGTCCCCGAACAAAATAGGGAATATTTTTCAGCTTGGCTTTGGCTTCAAGCGTCCATTTTAAATCGTCTGAGAAGTCTGAATCGAGCATGGCGTATTCGGCGATCGGCTGCAAACAGCGATCTATCGGCTTTTAAAGAAAAGTTTGGATATTTTAAATTTACCACGAGGTGCGATCGCGCGAACATGGAAAGAGAAGGTAAATTCCCCTTCTCTTTCCTCCGCCTCGACTGCTTTACATCGCTGGAATCATTCGTGAACAACGATCGCGTCCCGGCTCATTTCTATTAAGGAATGTTGCTGAAAAAGTTCAGCTAACTGTGGCAGATTATTTAAAAATAATACTTCTAGTTCTACATTTGTAATATTTCCAGTAGTCAGGATCAATAATTTATAAGGTTCTTTGCGAATCAGAAATGAATCCCAAAAATCTCTATTTTTGGTAATAACTACTCGATTTTCCTTAAGGGAAATAGCATTAATTTCTACATCAGGTGTAGCGTTTTTTTGCGGTAGCTCTTGGGTATGAACTGTCTCGTAACCAGCCGATACCAGAAACTGGGCTAAACGTCTTGGCAACTGTGCATCTACTAAAAACTTCATAGAGTTACTTTGTAAATACTTTTTACCTGAGTTAGACGAGTTGCAAACAGCAAAACTGCTAAAATATCCTCTCGTTCTAAATCCTCGTAGTCCGATAAAATTTCATCGGTACTCATCCCAGAACTCAGCAATTCTAAGAGGAATTCTACTGGATATCGCAGCCCTCGAATGCAGGGTTTGCCATGACATATATTCGGATCGAGTGTAATTCGCAACAAAAGGTCATTTTCCATAGCTGTCGTTTTAGAAGTTAGAATCATCTTAGCAAAAAATAGAACAAAGGTTGCGATCGCCCCATAACTGCTCACTCTACATTAAATTGCTTGCTCAAAATAGCCTCGGCTTCCTGCAAAAGCTGATTCTGCTCTTGTCGAATCGCCTCTAACCTTATCAAAATATTAGTAAGTCGTTCCTGAGACTCTAAACTATTTGATTGAAATCCGCTCAATTGTAAAGATAAATTATTATTTTCTCCCATATTCCTTGAGACCAATGAGTTGACAGCCACTCCACCGAGATTACTAACAGACTTAGATCCGACAGTAAAAACCACTTGTATAAATTTTCCAGGGATTTGCAAAATAGATAACCATCCTCTTGCAAAAAAGCTACCTAAAGCCTGGAACAAACCCAATATAATAAATATAGATAACAGCAGCATTGCTAACGCTATCAGCGGATGACTCACCAACCAGAAGATGAAAGGATGAGAATTAATCCACTCTTTGACGCTAGCATTGATAGCATTTTGAATAGTATCTGAAGCAGCACTGCTAATATTTTCAGCTTTATGAATGCTATCTTGTAATGAAGCCTTAGCCTTTTCTGTTGCTTGATTTACAGTATCTACAGCTTGGCTAGTTGTTTGATTCAAAGTATTAACAGCAGAGCTAGTAGCGTGAGTGATGCTTTCTTTAGCAGTTGCGGTAGAATGAGAAATAGCATCAACGGCTTTGTTAGTAGTTTCACTAACACGAGTAACTGCTTGATTCGCAACTTCAGATAGAGAATGTCTAGCTTTTTCACTTTTCTCCGTTACTGTAACTAAAGCATTGTTCTTAGCTTGATTTACAACATCAACGGCAGAATTAGTAGTTTGAGTGAGAGATTCTTTTGCCTTGTCAGCAGTTTCGGATAGAGAAGATTTAGCCTGTGCAGTTACTTCGGAAACAGAATTAACAGCTTTTCCGACTTGTTCTGTCAAAAATCCTTTTGTCTTTTGAAAGCTTTGAGAAATATCAGGCAGTCCTAATTCCATAGTAATTAAACTCATCAACTCAATTGATTTAATTATAACATTTAAATTTAGCAATAATTGTAACGCCGCCCTCTGGGCG
>NZ_JARFTR010000045.1 GCF_029167235.1 Kamptonema sp. UHCC 0994
GCGGTAACATACCGCCTAGAAGGCGGCGTTACGGATATTTATCTAATTGCCTTGGCGGTTACTATCAGAGGTGTAAGTCAGTTCTATGCAGATTTATTCAGCAGAATTAGCATCAATGGTTAATTATTAGTTATTATCCGACCCAAACCACAACAACTAACTAACAACCAACTACTAACCACTAACAACCAACTACTAACCACTAACCATCAACAACCAACAATTAACAACTAACCATGAACAAAATAGCATATTTTGAATGTCCAACTGGCATCGCGGGTGATATGTGCCTGGGTGCTCTTGTCCATGCAGGTGTTCCTATAGAATACCTGATTGCCAAACTCAATTTACTAGGCATCTCCCAGGAATATAACTTAAGAGTAGAAAGAGTTCATCGCAATACCCAACAGGCAACTAAAGTTTATGTCGATCTAAGTTTATCTTCGGAAACTGCCAAAGTTGCAGGAGAAAACCCTAATTCTCACTCAGCATTAGATCCTTCCGAAACAGAAGCCCCAACTTTTTCACACCACCATCACCATCACGATCGCGATCGTAGCGAGGCTCATTCCCACAATCATACCGATAATCATACCGAGTCGGAGTCACCAACCCCCCACACTCAACACCGCCATTTACCCGAAATTGAGCAAATGATAGCAGGTGCTGGGTTGCCAAAACGGGCGGAAATTTGGAGTTTAGCAGTATTTCGGAAACTAGCAGAAGCGGAAGGTGCTGTACATGGTATCGCCCCAGAAGAGGTTCATTTTCACGAAGTGGGGGCAACTGATGCGATCGTCGATATTGTGGGCACTTGTTTGGGGTTAGACTGGTTAGATATTGACGAATTATACTGTTCGGCTTTGCCTACTGGTGGGGGTACAGTGTGGGCCGCACACGGGCGCTTAGCAGTACCTACACCTGCGGTTTTAAAGTTGTGGGAAATGCGACAAGTACCAGTTTACAGTAATGAAATCGATCGGGAGTTATGCACGCCAACGGGAAGCGCGATCGCAGTTACTCTCTGTAAAAGTTTTGGCCCGCCGCCGTCAATGAATCTGCACCAAATTGGTTTAGGTGCGGGTTCCCGCCAATTGCCGATTCCTAATATTTTGCGGTTGTGGATAGGGGAGAAGACAGAAGGAAAAAGGCAGAAGGCAGAAAGAAGAAGGAAGAAGGCAGAGAGAAGAAGGAAGAAGGAAAAAGAAAGAGAGAATTTAGGTAATTCCCAAGAAGTTATTTGTGTGCTGGAAACCCAAATTGACGATCTTAGTCCGCAAGCGATCGCATATATCTTCGATGCTTTATTTGCCGTCGGCGCTGTCGATGTCTTTACTCAACCAATTGTGATGAAAAAATCACGTTTGGGCGTACTACTGACTGCGATTTGCCATCCTGAATCTCAGCAAAATTGCGAAACCGTTATTTTTCGCGAAACTACAACTTTAGGCATTCGTCGCTCAACTCAACTAAGAACAATTTTACAGCGAGAAATTCAAAAAGTGCAGACAGATTGTGGGGAAGTGCGGGTAAAAGTTGCTAAAAATGGCGATCGTATTACTAACGTGCAACCGGAATACGAAGACTGTGCAAAACTAGCAAAACTTCATAATATAAGTTGGCGAGAAGTTCACCGAATGGCAGTCTCTCATTGGCATTTTCATTATAAATAACTATTATAGTTAGGGGCTAGGGGCTAGGGAAAGAAGGGGAAAGAAGGGGAAAGAAGGGGAAAGAAGGGGAAGAAGGGAATAGAATTTAAGTATACAACCGCCAAGGTGGTTAGGACATTCTAGTTTCCTCAAATCCTTAATTCTATTCCCTTCTTCCCTAGTCCTGAGCATCGGAGCATCGTAGTCCCTAGCTATACTTAGTTAATAGCTTGGTCAGCAGCGCGTTTCACATTATCTACACCTTGACTGACCTTAGTTTTGAGCGTGCTAGTACCTTCTTCAACCTTATTTTTTGCTTCAGCGCCCGCTTTTTTAGCGATATCTGTTGCGTCTTCTACGCCACCGCGAGCATTGTCCTTAATATTCTCAAACCCTTGCTTGGTATTATCCGCAAACTCCTTAGCTTTACGTCCCAAAGCATCCTTATTTTCATCCAGCTTTTGACCAAGTTCATTCAGCTTATCTGCGCCTGCATCTCCTACACGCCGCAGATTTTCAGATACATCGTTGCTAGACTTGGTACTGATACGACGTTCAGCAGCATCTTTGAGAATCTGAGCTTTAGCTTCGGCTGCGGAAACGTTCTTCTTATCTCTGGGATCGGTATCTTTATATTCGTTCATTCCGCCTTTGACTTCAGATGTCACAGCCCCAGAAGGCACTTCTTCTCTAACCCGATCTGCACTTCTAGCTAATACATCAGGACTGTTACAGGCGGTGCTGACTAACACCAAAATTCCTGCCATAAAGGCTGTGAAAATTTGTCTCACTCGTATCTTTTTGATTGCAGCTATTAATCTGTTCATAACAATTCTCCATTTTTTTTGTAAAACGCTCAAATGCCTTTTTTACTTGTAGATGCTTAGCACTGCTAAACCGACATTTGAATACTTTTACAGCCTACAGATAAAATGATAAATTCTTCATCTGTCTCAAGTTACATTCTCAATATTTATCATTTTAAGTACAACAATGTCTTTGGTTGTGATTGTGATTGGCGATCGCTACCAAAGACATCTATCTAATGGCGGACAAATTTGGCGCTGAGTCTAATTATTGGTAATTGCTGCTTTGAGACTCTGGCAGAAATGCGCGATCGCATCTAATCCCTCTTGAGGTGTACCATCAGCTAAACGCTTGACAAAGGCACTACCGACAATTGCTGCATCTGCGCCCCATTCTTTGACCTGGCGGGCGTGTTCGGGCGTGGAAATGCCAAAACCAACGCCGATGGGTTTTTCGGTGACGCTACGGAGTTCTTTTAGTATGTCTTGAACTCGTCCTTCTAACCCGGAACGCACGCCGGTAACGCCGGTGACGCTGACTAGGTAAATGAATCCTTGAGATTGCTGTGCGATCGCTTTGATGCGGTCTTTGGGACTGGTGGGGGCAACTAATAAAATTACTTCAATACCCATTTTACTAGCTGGTTGTAACAAACTTTCGGCTTCTTCTAGGGGTAAATCGGGCACAACTAACCCCTGAACTCCGGCATTTTTAATTTGTTGTAAAAATGTATCTATCCCTCGATATAAAATGGGGTTGTAGTAGGTGAAAAGAACAATCGGCGATCGCAGTTTCGGTGAAACTTTTTCGACCATTGCTAATACGGAGTCTAGCTTAGTTCCCCTTTCTAAAGCACGAGTAGCGGCCGCTTGAATTACGGGGCCATCAGCTAAGGGATCTGAGTAGGGAACTCCGAGTTCAATTATATCTGCACCGTTTTCATCTAAGATTTGCAGTGCTTTAGCGGTGGTTTCTAAGTCGGGATCGCCAGCCGTGATAAAAGGAATTAAAGCACATTTGCCTTGACTGCGAAGGTCTTTAAAATATTGGGAAATTGTCATTTGTTAGTGGTTATTTGTTATTGGTTAACTGTTATTGGTTAACTGTTAACCGTTAACAGTTAACCGTTAACCGTTAACAGTTAACCGTTAACCGTTAACAGTTAACCGTTAACCGTTAACTATTACGTTCTTGCTCAATTTCAGCTTGAATTTTTGCTAATTCTTCGGGTGTAAGTTCTTCTAATCGCTTCTGTAAGACTGCGGATTCGTAGTCTTTCAGTTGTTTGCTGTAAGTCATATTTTGAGTTAGTGCTCGGAATAAATAGGTGAGTAGCCAACCAATTAAACCACCAACTAAAAATACTTGACTCCAGATACCTGCGTTGATGCTGTCGAGGCCGGCGAATTGTAGCAGCAGGTAGGCTACTCCCCCTGCTGCGAAAATGCCGAGGCTGATTCCAATTACGTCTATGCGTCGCATTTAAGCTTCAATTTGTCGCCGTTTGGGGCGAAAGTTTAAGAAGGGGGCCAGGAGTAGCATTCCTGGGAAGAAAAAGGATAGCATAAAGTACATGAAGCCGCGCTCTAGGGAACTGGCGACGTACCAGCGAGTGTTGAGGTAGGCGTAGGTGAGGGCGGGCACTACTAGGAGGTAGGCTCCCGCGAGGGCGGCGTACAGCAGTAGGGTAATGTACATGATGTTGATTTTAGGGGATATTGACCCGGTGACTGGGATAGGCGCGATCGCTTTTCCTCATGCTGAAGGATTATTGTACTGCTTGGGGGGATGCTGTGGGAATTTTGAGAAATTTTAGATTAGGCCTTGCGTAATTTTGGGGTGTGGCTGTATGATGGAAGACTGTGGTTGCCAATGGCTTTATGCCATAGCAACTGGATAAAAGGGGGTGTGGCGGAATGGTAGACGCTACGGACTTAAAATCCGTTGACCCGAAACGGTCGTGTGGGTTCAAGTCCCTCCACCCCCATATAATTTACAACCGATAGGGACACGGCATTGCTGTGTCCCTACTTATTTTGTAATACCCAGCGGCGGAATAGCTCGACAATAATATGATATTTATGATTAGTTTCTTGGATCACATCGTGACGTTTAAGGGTTTCTATCGCTTCATTTAATGTTTTTTCATCCATATTTGTACCCTGAATTATGCCCTCTAAATTGATACCTTCTGGATGAGGCGCTAATACTTTTAATATTTCCTGTTGTCCCCTTGCACCTTGGGCAGATTGACCCCAAACTCCTGTAAAATAGTAGCGACCTTTGATGAAGAAATCGGGATCATTAATGACTGCTTCCACATCTTCTCTGGTAAAGACTGGATCGAGGGTTTTTCCCATTTCAAATACTAGGTCATTGTAGCGGCGGACTAGCAGAAATCCGATTAGTTGTACGAGATAGGGTTGGCCGTGTGTTAACTGGTAAATGGTATCCATTGCTTCGGGTTTGTAGTCGAGGAGAAAATCATCATCGGGGTTGGCTAAAATTTGGCGAGTTGCACCTGGGGAGAGGAAACCAACGCGGATGGGGATAATGCTAGAAAAGAAAGGATGAAAATAATCTTCTGTCATTTCTTCTAAGGTGTGCAAACCAGCAAGGGCAAAGGCAATTTTCGGACTCATTTGCACCAGTCCCCGCAGAAATCCCATGAAGTCAGGATCGATTTTTTTAGCTTCGATTAATTCTTCGATTTTCTCGAACTCGTCTAAGGCAATAATTAACCCGCCGTCTAAATTTGCTACTACTTGTTTGAGGTAGCGTTCAAAGGTAATATAGGGAAGTTTGAGGAAATCTTCATCCGCAGGGGATGGCAAGTTGACTGCAAGAGAAATAGCATCGCTAATCTTAATCAGCACTTCTCCTACACCTTGATTGCTCTGTCCAACTAGCAGCAAGTTGATATAGGCTAGGTGAACTTTTGCACCTAGAATGTTGCCAACATTGAGCAAAATTGAGGTTTTACCCATGCGTCGATGGCCGTAGAGGACGACTGATTGGAGGCGATGACTGACTACCCAAAATTCCTTTAACTCTCTCATAATGTCTTCGCGGCCGACAAAGAGTTTACCTTGGACTGGATCGCCGATAACATAAGGATTAATTACAGGTTCGGTGATGGAAATATTGCCGATTTCACCAGTAATTTCTAAAAGACATTTTTTCCAAATTTCAGCAATATTTACAATTATTTCTCTCTCTGCTTGCGGTAGTTTTTGTGTTTTATTTAAAACATTGTTTGTTTCGGCTAATGCCCGATTTAAAGCGAGAGAACGTGCTGCAAAAGCTACACTATTTTGAAGGGACTTAATCTCTGAAATCACATGGTTTAGTGATGTAATTGCTTCCCAAGTAATCGGACGTAGCAGAGGTGTTTCTACAGAAGAAATCACTTCAATAGTAGCAATATCAGCTAGATTTTTGGCTTGGTTAAAAGTTGCTAGTATTTCCGCTAAAATAAATAATTCTTCACCATAAGGAAGGTCACGTACTACAGCAAATGCTTTTCTAGCTTTTTCGGGTTCTTTTTTATATAGATACCAAAAACCAGCCGCAACAGCACGGGCAGGTGTATCTAAGCGAATTTGTGTTGTAAAACGAGCATTAAATCCTTGTTGCCAGCGCTCAGGCACTAACAAACCCATGAATAAAAAACCTCTGAGAGCCTGTAATTTGATTGATTGGCTTAGAGAAGCAGAAGTAAAACGCACTAAATCCCAATCGTAAGGATCTTCAGCTAATTGAGATACACGATAGATAACTTGCTCTCTAGGTGTCTCGGATAGCACCAAATTTAAAGCTTTAATAACGGGGATAAACTGAAGAGTAAACCGTAGTAGTTCGTTGACGTTGTGCAGTCCAGTATTCCAATCTTTCCTTAACCAATTTGCCACTTTATAAGACAGGTATGGAATCGGAATTGGAGTAATGTTAGGAAATCCTCTGGTTTGATTATTAAGTTTGAGCAAAGTGGATGGTAGGGCCAACAGCCAATTTTCAGGGCGTGCAATCAAAAATGATACGACAATAATAGAGAAAATTTCACTCATTCCCAAAACATCTTCTTTTGAGGAGAATAACATCAATTGCACAATACGGAAAACTAAAACCATTAAGTTAAAGACTATAGTGACTGTTACACTGGACATCATGCCTAATGGAATTCCTGATATTACACCTAACCCGATACTGACTCCCAAACCCCAAGAGAAGATTGTTATCAACCCCATTGTTAAATTCAACAGAGAGCTTATTGTTATTACCAGACATACAACTCCAGCCACCCCTACACCTGTTGATATGCCCCTTTTACTACTGATATTCAAACCTATAGCTCCCCCTAAAACTATCCCGAAAAACATACTAATTAAAATGTTCAAAAGATCTAAACCAACAATGATTTGCTGAATAAATAAATTCTGAATGATAGATACAAAAACAATAGATATAACAAAGATAGATACAAAATTTTGGAAAACTAACTGTTGCTCAATGGGATTTTTTTGCAGGCATTCCCACCTTTCTTGCCAAGTCTTTGCCTCGTCAAAACCATTACCACCAAAAGTGTCTATATACGACCGCAAAGCTTGGGGAAAAAAAAACACCCAATACAATAACCGCAGATAATCTAGGGGATTCCATAATGAAAGAGGGCGGCTCAACTTGGGAGCCAAATTTAAGCGGGGAACGGGGTTAGATTTTTGACTCATTGTATTTCCTCCAGATAGCCAGCATAAATTTGATAGCATAACTGCATTAATTTCTGAGGATGGCCGCCACTTTCTGCGATTATCCGTGCAATTTCTTCCTCAGTGAAACTGACAGAATTTGTCACAGGTGTTAACCAGGGAGCCTTAAGGCGACTGTCTATAAAATTGCGACAAATTATCTGATCCCATAAATCAAGATTTTCTTCTAAACAAATTCCTTTAAAGGGAGAAGTCATATTTTTATCTTGACTATCTGGGAACAACACATCAAGAGGCGAACAAGCAGCTACAACTAAACGTAGAGGCGGGTTAATTCCATCAGCTAAGCCCCGTAATTGTCCCCGAACATTATTCGTAAATCCATCCCATGTCATTTTCTCCACTTCATCTAAAATCAAGAGTATTCTATGCGGTTTTAAAGCTCGTTCTAGTAAATAACCCTTATTAGTCTGAACACCTACTAAACTACACAAAGCCTCATAAAAATCATCCTCATCGTGAACATTTTGCAAATTTACGTAAATAGGTTTACGGGTTTGTCCGAATTGAGTTTCCGCTTGTCGGCAAATTTCCATTAGTAGAGAAGATTTGCCGATCCCCCTTTCGCCAATGAGTGCGACACTGCTACCACCTTTTAGCGTCTCGAATATATTGCGAATTTCTTTTGGTCTGGGGAAGAATAGCTGCGGATCATCTACACTTCCAGAGCGAGGCACAAAAGGATTTGTAACTAGAAAATTATTATTAAAATTTAATAATTGTAAAGCATCAGTTGGCAATTCGATACTGGTGACTGGTGATGTCTGCTTTAATATTTGCTCTAGCGTTGATCGTAAATTCTTTTTTTTGATACCTTGTATTCCGAAAATAGCCTCAATTTTTTCAAACAAGCTAGAGCTAGTTTCTTTTATATGTATTTCGCTTTTGTAAATTTCATTGCTAATCTGTGGATAAGTTTTATCGTTCCAGATTCCGAAAAAAATATCTTTCTCTAACTGAGTTAATCCCCCAGAGGTTTTGATGAAAATTGCATTGAGCACATTAAAGGCTTCTTCTGCGTTCATAGTTTATATTTAATCATTCATGGCTAAGATTATATATTAAATAGTTAAAAATGGCAATGTCTATATTGCTGTCTTAATAATAAACCTACTCTTATATACTTTGACATACTTTTGCATACTGCCAGGTTTGTTTAAAATTCATACTTTTCTCCACCTGACAAATCCCAATTATTTAGCAATCATAGTTTTGTACATCTAAACAAGTTTTATCAACAAAAAACATGAAATCCAAACTTTGGTCAAACCACCCCCTCCCCCGCTACAACACCAAATCTATTAACAAAAACGGTATCGGATTTTCAATAGATGACTTTGGCAATAGCGCCCCCACTGTCACATCTATTCTAGAATCTACCAGAAGCCCAGAAGAAATAGCACGACTCGTAAATTGGCGAAAAAGCAAAGGAAGCAAAGCCAATAACATTTTAAACATTGGCAGACAAGGCCACCGCCAAATAGAAAGATTCCTTAATGGCGAAAACATTTCCTGTTCTCCATTACTTGAACCTTACTGGAACAAATTGCTACCAACATTACAAGAATTAAATCACATTAGACTCGTAGAAGGAAACGTTTTCAACTTTTACAAAGGATACGCAGGTAGAGTTGACTGCGTAGGTCGCCTTTATGACTTGCCAGAATGCACGATAGAATTCAAATTTTCCGATGAAGTTAAACCCATCCACGAAAGTACAAAATTACAAGTAGCTGCCTATATCGGAGCATTAAATCGTCAGTATGGCCCACCTTATAGAGTAAAAATTACTCAAGGTCTTGTCATTGTTACCACTCCCAATGAGGTTGATATCAATTTATTAGATGAAGTGGAAGTAATGAAATACTGGAAACAATGGGAGAATAAAGTAGAACGTTTTTGGAATCTGCAAAAATTTGCAGCTTAGAGCGTGTTATCCCTGCAATTTTTTCTTGAACTTACATTTTACTATGTAGATGCGATCGCTCTTATTTTTGCTACAATAAAAAGAGCGATCGCCCTGCTCCAAACTGTTCCCAACTCCTTAAAACCTAAATTAAAGACTTGTGCTGAGTGAAGATAGTTTGCAAATAACTCGCCACCGCCTCTGGATACTCAACCATTGCCAAATGCCCACAATCTGGAATTTGCATCACATTCTCGCCACATCCAGAAAATAGCCAATGAAAACTAGCCAAATGTAAAACATATTTCGGTTCCATAATCGGATCGCGATCGCCTGTAATAAAATAAACAGGCTGCTTCAATCGCGCCACAATCTGCGGTAAAAGGTGCACCTCCGCCTCAGTCGTAGAATCCAATAGTGCCCCCAAAGCCGCCTGTGGATGCGCCGCCGCAAAATCAATTAACCGCTGACGACCCCAAAAACGCGCGATCGCATTTACCACACTCATCCGCGCAAACACTACATCCATCAACGGCAAATAAGGCAGCCACAACGGTCGCCACCTCACCAACTGTCGGCCCACCGACCGAAATCGCTCAAACTCTTCTTGGAGGTAAATCCCGCCGCCAGAATTGACGCAGACTACCCCCTTAATATTTTGCGGTGACATATCGGCACCCCAGAGAGCGATCGCACCCCCCAGAGAATGTCCAATCAGCCAAGCATTAGAAATATCCAACTTTTCCAATAAAATCCCCAAATCCTCAGCATAGGCCCCAGGACTATAATAACCAGATGTGAGCATTCATAAAGTAATGGCGTAGAATCACGGTATCGGGAGCCGCTAACCAGGCATTTAAGAACGCGGCTAAACAAGAACGTGGCACAAAATGTGTTTTAAAAGTCTCTCCTGCAATTCCAATAGTAGGAGAGTTAGTGCTACAAACGATCGCACCGCGATCGCCACCTAAATAACCCACCCAGGCGTTGTAACCGATCGCCAACAAATTTGTAGCAATAAAGTCTTGCTGCCATTTGAGTATATCAGGAACTTGACTCACAGCGCTCTCCTTTGGGTGGTTAAATCAGGCTGAAATTCCGCCCATCGTCTTTGCACTTGCTCATAACAATTGGCAGGGGAAATTGCCAAGTTTTGCAACAAGTTAATATCTATTGCATCGTTACCAATAACCAGAATCACCATCGCCTGAGTGGGTTCATAGGTCGCGATCGCATTCAACAATGCAGTAACAGCCTCTTTTTCCAGTTCCAGGGCTTGCAGATACCTCCCTACCTGCGCTTGAGGAATGAATGTCCGATTGAAGTTCACGATATCAATACTCCAATCGATGAAGGGAGGAACTACATCCACAACATCGCAAACCACCAGCCCTCGTCCCTCGTTTATGTAGCCAATCCAGGCCGTGTATCCAAGGAGCAAAATATTATGGTGAATGAAGCGGTTCTGCCAATAGCCAAAGTATCCTTGCCAAAGGTCATTTTGCATTCGCATTATTCTTCCTCCCGCAGAATTTTTGTTGCTTCCACCATCCGATTATTGCTGCGGCTATTTTCAATTGAAATCACAATTGCAAAATATCGAATCAGTCCAGATAAATGACAGAAGCGATCGGGAATTAAACCGAGACGAAAGCTCCAGTCCAAAACGCGATCGTAAAGAGTGGTGTCACCAATACCAATGCGATCTATACCTGCGGTAAGCTGAGTTTGCCAATTTGCAGCTTCCACATCGTGAAATATTTGCAGGAGTGTATCTGCCTCAGATTTGCCACTCCAAAAAGCTTCCAGTGCTTTCTTTAACTCCCGGTTTTTGCCAATACCGGGATAGCCCAATGTTTCGGTTTTAATGGTCATAGTTGTAGCGTCCTAGTTTTGAATTAATTTTGAAAATGAATCGCAAGAATTGAGTTCACCTGCTGCTAATTAACTGCGGTGAATCAATCAAATTGGGTATAGCAAACATACACAAACACAGCTCGGTAATTGCCAGTCAACAGCACAGATCGGACACCTTCCAAAAAGGCGACCGTAAACGGGCAGTTGCTTAAAAAAATGCCGAGACTTGATGGAATTGGCAAGTTCAAATTAGGACGCTACAATTCCAACGATGAGAAAGCAGGCCTGAAGCGGATCGATTGTAAAAATGCAAAAAAGCTGAATAGACCATCATCCATACCTCGCAGATGAAAAATAACAGGTTGATAATCGGCGGGCATCCTGACTCAGAGATTCAATGTCTCCTCACAGTTGCGGGACAGCGGCAGACTTACACTGCTCTTTCCCCCTTACGTTTGATGGCTGTTCCCCATCAAAACCGATATTAATGTTTGAAGATTAACACATATGAGGCGCGATCGCATACCATCGTCATCCGATCAATTTACAGCAAATTCTTCTACGAGAAATGGGCAAAAGGCACGATGCCGATCGCACCGCTTCTAAAAATCTACAGAAATCTGTAAATCAAACTTATATGTCTTGAGCGCCTTGGCGGTTGCTATACAACCTGCGGTCAAACGGAATTAAGCGATCGCCCAACACATAAATCTGACGTTGTAGCTGAAGCGGTTTCCGTCGATCGCGTTACTACCTTAGCCCGGATCGCACAAAACATCCCAAATCGACAAAGACCCGCGCCAAATGACAACCGCATCAACAGAATCGTCGGTACTTCTCGCACAGACTTAATAAAGCCGGAAACTCCATATTTCATCCACCCTTGCGGACGAACAATTCCCTGCCAAATTGTATCTAGCCAAGAAGGTAGAGTTTGTTCCGTCCAATCTGCGGTTTTCACCTCTCCCTCAACGAATCCCGTCGCCTCTAAAAGTTCAGAAAAGCCTTCAATACTCGAAAAAGCAGGATGCGACCACTGATCGAGTAACTGCTGCATCACAGGTTTCTCCCAAAAATTCAGCGGTTGCTGGCGATCGTCCCGCTGATTCCAATCAGCCAGAACCATTATCCCACCAGGCTTGAGCACGCGCATCAACTCTCTGGCGAAAATAGCTTTATCGGGCATATGCGGGCCTGCTTCGATCGACCAAACCACATCAAAACTCCCATCTGGGAATGACAATCCCATCGCATCATCAACCTGAAACTGGACATTCAGACCTGCTGGCGTGAGTTCCTGCGCACGTTTGACTTGTTGAGGACTGATGGTAATCCCGGTGACAGCAAAGCCGTAATCCTGGGCAAGAATGCGGCTGCTACCGCCAATTCCGCAACCGACATCTAAAACGGTAGTGCCAGGAGATAATCGATCTAAACCGCCCCAACGCACCATTTCATGGATGAAGTCAGATTTAGCCGTTAAAAAATCCTTCTGTTGTGGTGGCGAACCATAATGACCTAAGTGAATATGTTCGCCCCAATAAAACTCTAAAATGCCGTCTTCTGTCCACTCGTCATAGGAATTGGCAAAAAGGTATGTAGTTGGGCTTTAGCCCTCTTTTAGGATATGAAAGAGGGCTAAAGCCCAACTACGTACCTAAAATTTAACTTCTATCTTGTGACAGTTGGCCTTAGTCCTATTTGTTCTGTACCTAGAGCCCTTGATTGGGCTGCTTGACGAAATGATGCGATCGATACCAGGCGATTGGAGTCAGTATCCCACAAAATAAACTTGGAACAGTCAAGCATATCGTCGAGCCGAATAGTTTTTACTTTCGATAGCAAGTGAATATTTTCATTATGACAAGCTTCGAGATTGTAGTTAGGGATTCTTTCAGAAAGATGATGAATGTTGTGGTAGCCAATATCTGCGGTAAACCACTTGAGAATTGTCGGTAACTCCAGGTAAGTGCTGCCCTCGATTGCTCCCCGAATATAGCTCCAGTCTGCTGTTTTGTGGGCGTAACAGCCATCAAAGTTATGTTCTACAAAAAATACCCAGATGACGATTGCAGCAGAAAAAGTCAAGATTATTGAGTACATACTTAAGAAGAATCCCGGCCCCAGGAGATAGCTAAAGATAATCAAGCCGCTAACAACGCAAATGTTGTTAAACAGCAGATCCCAAAATTCTGCCACCGTGTACCAATGCTTGGATTTATGAGCAGAGATAATTTCTGATAAACTCATGCCAGGAGATGTTTTCAATCGAGTAAATAGATCGAGAACAAAATCATAAGTTCCTGCGATCAGGGCAATTCTTGGCTTGATCGCGAGATAGAAAAAACCGCCGGGAAAAGCCATTAATGGATGTCGTAGTAATTCATAAAGCCTTTGATCAAATGAATTGAGTTTTGAAAATTCATCGGTAGAAAGAAAGTCGGCAATACCGCGATATCGCTCCCAATCACCATTGGTTTTGTGATGGTAGGCATGATCTCTTGACCAGGGGTATTGAGGGATGGCGTTGATGACACCCAGGATAAAACCGATAACTCGATTAACTTTTTTTGAACTAAAGAGTGAATAGTGTCCGCAATCGTGCATTAAAGAAAAACAACGCACGGAGAAGAGTACAATTAGAAGTACAATTGGTGGTAGCAGCCAAAAGGAAATAGAAGCTGCTTTCACTGCTAAAAACCATAAAAGAAGATAAGGGACAAGCGTATTAATGATTTGATAAGTTGCCCATAAATCATTACTCCTCATATATGGAGTCAGAACAAAGTCAAATTTTTTAACTGTGGTTTCCATTCAATCAAACTCTTTTGTGAACAACGTTGAAGCAATCAGTTAACTGTTAACGGTTAACTGTTAGCTGATTGAATAAGATGGTGTGTAGACTAAATAGGGCGATCGTCATTGATAGCCCCCAAATCAAGGCAATTAGGTTCAGAAAATACTAACGAATTGTGAATCCTAAAAATTGGTTAACCAACCAGATCGATAGCACCGAAATAACAGCCTGTCTGCGGCTCAGTGTCACACCTGCTAGCGTGGCAAAGCTAACCAGCGGCGCATGGGGATAGTTGAGGCTACTAGCACTACCAATAGCAATGAGGCAATATCGCCACAACCTGCTTGCTGCTGTGGCTTGATACGATATTTTCCACTTGGAATCGAAAAAAGCTTTTAGACATAATCTGTACCTCGCAGATATTTGGGTAACATCAAAAACTATCGGCGGGCATCCTGACTCAGAGAAATAAGATTTTCTCATTACAGTTGCGGGACAGCGCCGGATTTACACCGAACTTTCCCCCTTACGTCTGATGGCTGCTCCCCATCAAAACCGACATCATATTTCACTATAACATAAGTTTTATTGAGAGTCAAGATTGAAGATTATTAGTACCATAAATTTCTGATTATTGCACAATTTTTTTTGACAAAATTAACAGTATAAGTATTAAAAAATATACCTCACTTAAGCTTTAACTATCTTAAGTAAGGTATATTTATTGTCTATTTGTATAACGGAGAGGGAGGGATTCGAACCCTCGTTAAGTTGCCCTAAACAGCATTTCCAGTGCTGCGCCTTCAACCGCTCGGCCACCTCTCCAAGGCAGAAATCAAAATTTCAGCCACAAGAAAACTATAGTAGCAGAACAAACATCAATTTGACAAGAGACTTTGGCATAAATTTGCTGTTTAATGTGGGTAGGGCATTGCTTCAGCCAAATTTGCTCCTCCATTGTTAGACTCATAAAACAGCCTAAACCCAATCATATCAATACTTTTGTCCCGATCTACCTCAAAAAAATCCCAACCTTAAAATCTCTATGGCACGTTCTTACAGCATTAAGATTTATAACAGACAGACAGGCGATCGCCGCACCGTCCAAGTCCCAGAAGACCGCTATATCCTCCACAGCGCCGAAAACCAAGGAGTAGATTTACCATTCTCGTGTCGTAACGGAGCCTGTACTACCTGTGCCGTGCGCCTCGTGGCTGGCAAAGTCCATCAGCCAGAAGCAATGGGTCTCTCAGTTGAACTCCAAAAACAGGGTTATGCTCTATTGTGCGTCAGCTATCCCTGCTGCGACATAGAAGTAGAAACCCAAGACGAAGATGAAGTCTACGAACTCCAATTCGGTCGCTACTTCGGCAAAGGCAAAGTTAGACGAGGATTGCCTTTAGATGAAGATTAAAGCAATATGGGCATAGCAGTAAAAAATCTTGACCAGACACAGCCGATCGCATTGAGAGTAATGCAGATAGTTATCTATTGGTTATTCGCGATCGCCCTTTGCCTACTTTTAGCTAGCTGCGAAGAGCCCCCAGAAATCCCCCAAGGCTCAACCGTCAAAGTAGAGCGAGTAGTCAGCGGACAAACCATCGAAATAGCAGGCTTTGCTGACCAAACCCCCATACTAGAGCAAGTCCGGCTGATCGGCATAGAAGCCCCCGACTTAAAACAGCAGCCTTGGGGCCCAGAAGCCAGACAAAAACTAGAACAACTCATCGGCGGACAAAAAGTATTATTAGAATCCGATGCTCAAGATAAAGACCGCAACGATCGCAAATTAGCCTATTTATGGCAAGGAGGAATCCTCCTCAACGAACAGCTAGTCAAAGAAGGATATGCTCTAGTCGTAGCGCGATCGCCCAACACCAAACACAAACACCGCCTCGCTAACGCCCAAGAATGGGCTAGACTCATGGGACATGGCATTTGGAACCCAGAACAACCCATGCGCCAAACCCCCGCAGAATTTAGAAATCAGAATCGCAAATAGGGGAGCGGGGGAGAGATGGGGGAGATGGGTAATTAGCGATTAGCGATTAGCGATTAGCGATTAGCCATTACCAGTTGACAGTTGACAGTTAACAGTTAACAGTTAACAGTTAACAGTTAACAGTTAAATCATGTCCCCCGACGAACTCCAAAATCTCCTAGACATCGCCACCGAAGCCGCCCTCGCTGCTGGAGCCGTACTCCAAGCATACTGGGGCAAATTAGAAGAAATCCAAGAAAAAGGCCGTCCCGGTGATTTAGTCACAGAAGCCGACAAAGCAGCCGAAGTCGCTATCCTCGACGTACTCCGCCGTCACGTACCCACACACGGTATCCTTACCGAAGAATCAGGCTCTCTCGGTGATAGAACCAGCAAATACCTTTGGGCGATCGATCCCCTTGACGGTACCACCAATTACGCCCATCAATATCCCTTCTCAGCCGCCTCCATCGGACTGCTAATCAACGGCGTACCCCAAGTAGGCGCAATTTTTGACCCCTTTCACAACGAGCTCTTTCGAGCCGCCAGCGGCTTAGGCGCAACCCGCAACCGCCGCCCCATCCAAGTCTCCCAAACATCAGAATTGAGCAAAAGCTTACTTGTCACCGGCTTCGCCTACGATCGCCACGAAACAGCCGACAATAATTATGCCGAATTTTGTCACCTCACCCACCTCACCCAAGGCGTGCGGCGTAGCGGTTCCGCTTCCCTCGACCTCGCCCACGTCGCCTGTGGTCGCTTAGACGGATACTGGGAAAGAGGACTCTCCCCCTGGGACATAGCCGCAGGTATAGTGGTACTCTTAGAAGCAGGAGGTCAAGTTACAGCTTATGATGGCAGCCCCCTACAGATTAACTCCGGTCGGATTTTGGGCAGCAACGGTCGCATTCACGACCAAATCCGCGACGCTTTGCAGCGGGTTCCTCCCTTATCATCATGGCCAAATGTTGCAGGGAAAACCAATCAGTCATAAGCGATCGCCCATAAGCGATCTTTACTTGTTTTTAATTCTTAATTGAATTTTTCATTGAATTTTTAATTCTTCATTGAATCTTTAATTTTTAATTTTTAATTTTTAATTTTTGAAGTTAGATTAAAGGTATAGTGGAACGCGAGGGAAGGGATAGAAATATCATGTCTTTTCAAATCACAAAAGGGTTGTTCAAATTTGACTTTACAGATCAGCACGCCATTCTGGGAGTTCCCCTGGATGCTGAGTTTAACGATATCCGCAAACGGTATATGAAAATAGTTCGCCGCTTGCACTCAGATACTTGCCCGTTTGAAAACCAAGCTGAGAAAGATAAAGCTAACGAGTTTTTGTCAAAAGTGGTCAATCCCGCTTATAACAAATTCTCTAAAGAAAGCGATCGCAAAGAATACGGCTTGCTAGTAGACATGATTGCCAAACGCACCGTCAAAGAACAAAAAACCCTGCAACTCGAAAGCGAAGCAGCCAAACAGCTAACTACCGCCAAAGATTTTCAGGAAGCTTACAAAAAAACACTCGCTGAACTTGCTGAAAAACAATACGAATCCATCGAGCATAGCCTGGATATAATCGCTCAAATCAGCGAAATTAATATGGTTTACCTACTGCGGAAAGAGCAAAAAGGCCCAATAGCAAGTCAGCCGCAACAGGCTTCAAAGGCAACAACAACTGCGACTTCAGCACCACCACCGAAAGCCCCAGCCGCACCACCAGCGAAATCCCAAGACTCCTTTGTAGAACAAGCTTGTCGCCGGGTTGAGGGATTGATGTCAACTAAAAATTACGCCAAAGCAATTTTGGAGTTAAAAGAAGCTTTAAATCGCGATCCCAAACATAGTAAAAGCCATGCCTTACTTGGGATGTGTTACTTAGAGCAAAAACAGGCAACAATGGCAAAGATTGAGATTAACAAAGCTTTGGCATTGAATCCTCAAGAACCTACCGCTTTAGAGGCCAAGAAAAAGCTAGAACAGTCAACAGCACAGCCAGCAACAACAGCTAAAGGTCAAAAACGGGGAGCCAAACCCCAGGCTAAAGCTGGAAAAGCTGCTGCGGACAATAAAAAAACGGATAAAAAAGTGGGCAAAAAAACCGATCCACCTAAAAGCGAAGGCTTTTTCGGAGGTTTTTTTGGAGGATTGTTCGGTGGCAGTAAGAAGAAATGAAATGAGGAGATGGGAAGGGTGGGGAGACGGGAAGATGGGGAGAATTTTGCCTGCTTTCTGCGTTAGTTTTTGCCTTCTTCCTTCTTCCTTACTTCCTTACTTCCTTACTTCCTTCCTCCCAATTACCAATTACCAATTACCAATTACCAAAATCCATAAATGGTTCATCAACCTCCTTCGGGTGCAAGAGATCTACTACCCCTCGATGTTGCCCAAAAAATCTCGATAGAACGCCGCTTGCAACAGGTTTTTCACCGCTGGGGCTATCACCGAATTATTACCTCTACTTTAGAAAGGTTGGATACTTTGATGGCTGGTGGGGCCGTTCAGCGTTCAACGGTAATTCAGTTACAAGACGCTGAAGATGGCGAACTCGGTTTGCGGCCGGAGTTGACTGCTTCCATTGCTAGGGCGGTGGCGACGCGAATCGGGTTCGCTGGAGCGTGGCCCCAACGTCTCTACTACAATGCTAATGTTTTCCGCAAAGGGCGGGGTTTTGGTGGTCACGGTAGCCAGCAGGAATTTTATCAAGCTGGTGTGGAATTACTCGGTGCTGGTGGTGTGGCGGCGGATGCAGAAATTCTGCTGTTGCTGTGTGAATGTTTGCAAAACTTGGGGCTGAGTGGCTGGCATTTGGTTTTAGGGGAAGCGGGTCTAACGGCAAAGCTGCTCGATCCTTTTCCGGTGCAAGTGCGGGATCGGGTCAGGAGTGCGATCGCAAATCTCGATCGTATTGCCCTAGAAACATTGCCTCTGTCCGCAGAACTGCGGGAAAGGGCATTTTTGCTATTCGACCTCCGAGGCCGTCCACAGGATGTGCTACCGATAGTTGCTAGCCTGGATTTAGATTTGCCTCAGCGAGAAGCGCTAAATAATCTCAAATCTCTTGTCGATTTACTCAATGAATGTCAATCTAAAATTGACAGCCAAAAATTCCAAATCCATCTCGATCTCAGTTTAATTCAAACTTTTGATTATTACACTGGTATTGTGTTTGAAATTGTCAGCAATACTGATGGAGAACAGCGAGTTTTAGGACAGGGTGGACGGTACGATCAACTGTTGGGACTCTATCACCCAGAAGGGAAATCTTACCCAGGAATCGGGTTTTCATTTAATATTGAAGACTTGCACTATGTTCTGTTAAATACTGGAGAATTACCGACGGAAACGCCTGGGAGTGACTGGTTAGTAATACCTGAAACACCTCAAGCTTATGCAGCGGCATTTGCATATTCTCAAAAACTCCGAGAATCTGCTCCTTTAGTCCGAGTTGAAGTAGATTTAGGAGGGCGGGAAACTGCCGAGGAAGTGCGGGAATATGCTCGCAATCGCCGCATTAGTCAAGTTGTCTGGATTAACAGTCAAGGTGTTCCGACCATTGAAACCGAGACTTAGCTAATGGTTAACTGTTAACTGTTAACTGTTAACTGTTAACTGTTAACTGCTAACTGTTAACTGCTAACTGTTAACTGTTAACTGCTAACCACTAATAATTAACCACTAACCACTAACAAGCAAAGGAAATATGCCACATACTATCGTTACCAGTATTTGCGAAGGCGTTGCTGATTGTGTAGAAGCTTGTCCCGTTGCCTGCATTCACGAAGGCCCTGGCAAAAATGTTAAGGGAACTGATTGGTATTGGATTGATTTTCAAACCTGTATTGATTGCGGAATTTGTCTGCAAGTCTGTCCGGTGGAAGGGGCAATTGTTGCTGAAGAAAGACCAGAATTGCAGCAAACTCCTGGTTGATTTTAGTAGGTAGGACTTAATACGATGTCCAACAAATTACTTGGGATATGTCATTGTTCGCTGTGCGAAGCAATCTCAAAGCCTTACATTGCGATTGCTTCGCTTCCCGCCACGCTTCGCTCGCGGCTTCGGCTTTTCGCAATGACATATATAGCAACTGCCAAGATAGTTAGGACATTCTTAATTGCTTAGGACTGATGCTCATGGCTCCAGAAACCGGGTTTTTGAGAGCATCTGTGGGTAAAAACGAAGTATTTTCGTAAAAAACCCGGTTTCTTCGGTTGGGTGCGTAAGTCCTGTTGCTGAAGCCCTTGTTTTTATTGCCTTCTTCCTTTTTCTTTCTTCCTTGGGTGATCAACAAATATGGTTATAAAAGTTGCCGCTAACCATTTGCAAAGTATCAGAACTCATGCCGAAAGCACTTATCCTAATGAGTGCTGCGGTTTGCTGATGGGGGAAATTGCGGGAGATATCAAAACTCTGGTGGAAGTATGGCCCACTGAAAATGCTTGGAATCCAGAGGTAGTGGAAACTTTACCAGAGATGGAATTCGGGGATAGACTGGATCGTAGCAAGCGCGATCGCTTCTTTATTGCCCCGTCTGCGATGCTCAAGGCGATGAAACAGGGGCGCGATCGCAATCTTACTATCATCGGTATTTATCACTCTCACCCCGATCATCCAGCAATTCCCTCGAAGTGCGATCGCGCTTTAGCTTGGCCCCAATACTCCTACATCATAGTCTCAGTTCGCCAAGGCAAAGCCCAAGACCTCAACAACTGGAGTCTTGACGGAGATGGTGACTTTCAGTCAGAGGAAATCATCACCCTCCCATCAACTCAGGTTAAGAAATAATTAGGAAAATTTAAAATAGCTAAAGCAATGCCAAACATTTAGATATAATCTTAGATTAAGCTGCGCTACATAAACTGTCATGCTAAATCCGAATCTGGGTGAAATCCAGCTAAAACAAGAAGAATACGAGCGCTATTCGCGCCATTTAATCCTGCCAGAAGTAGGGCTAGATGGTCAAAAGCGTCTCAAAGCTGCCAGCGTATTGTGCATCGGCACTGGTGGCCTTGGTTCGCCGTTGTTGCTGTACCTTGCTGCTGCTGGCATTGGGCGCATTGGCATCGTGGATTTTGATATAGTAGACAGTTCCAACTTGCAACGGCAGGTAATTCACGGAACATCTTGGGTAGGAAAACCCAAGATTGAGTCTGCGAAAAATAGGATTCAAGAAATCAATCCTTTTTGCCAGGTTGACTTGTACAACACTCATCTAAGTTCTGAAAATGCTCTCGATATCCTCGCACCTTATGATGTCATCGTGGATGGTACTGATAACTTCCCGACGCGCTATTTGGTGAATGATGCTTGCGTATTGCTGAACAAGCCAAATGTTTACGGTTCTATCTTCCGATTTGAAGGCCAAGCTACTGTTTTTAATTACCAAGATGGGCCAAATTATCGCGATTTGTACCCAGAACCGCCGCCTCCTGGTATGGTTCCTTCCTGTGCAGAAGGCGGAGTTTTAGGAATTTTGCCGGGAGTTGTTGGCTGCATTCAAGCAACAGAAACTATCAAAATTATCTTAGGCCAAGGTAAGACTTTGAGCGGCAGATTGTTGCTTTACAATGCCTTGGATATGACATTTCGCGAATTGAAATTGCGACCGAATCCAGTCCGGCCAGTGATTGAAAAGTTAATTGACTACGATGAGTTCTGCGGAATTCCTCAAGCGAAAAAACAGGAAGTTCAACAACAGATGGAAATTGCAGAAATGACTGTTAAGGAACTTAAGGAGTTAATTGACAGCGGCGCAAGTGATTTTCTACTGTTAGATGTCCGCAATCCTAACGAGTATGATATTGCCAAGATTCCAGGTTCGGTATTAGTGCCTTTGCCTGATATCGAAACGGGCGGCGGTGTTCAGAAGGTTAAGGAATTGTTGAACGGCCATCGGTTGATCGCACATTGCAAAATGGGTGGGCGATCTGCAAAGGCGTTAGGCATTCTCAAGGAAGCTGGAATTGATGGCATTAATGTCAAGGGTGGGATTACTGCTTGGAGTAAGGAAATAGACTCCTCTGTACCTCAATATTAAATTTGTTAACGGTTAACTATTAACAGTTAACAGTTAACCGTTAACTTTATTCTTCCTTCTCTTCATTGCCGATCGCTTCTAAGTTGAGATAAGGTTGACAAATTTACTATAAAATGCTGTCAACATGAATCTCTTGCAATCTCAGTCGGCTATTTTGTGGGGGCAAGTGGGTGGTTTAGCTGCTGTACAGGCCGCAATTACCCTAACATGGATGATTTATCGGATCTATGTGCCTCAACTGCTTGCCGCGTTTGGCTTTCCAGGGCTAGAGCTCGTGGTGTCAATTCTAGAAGACGCTTTAGCTGTAGCGATCGAACCTGTAATGGGGGGGCTTTCAGACAAGCAGCGGCAATGGATGGGCTCTCGTTTTCCCCTGATTTCTTTGGGGATGATCCTCTCTTCAGCCCTTTTTATTGCGATTCCTGCTGTCTTCATTTTTGGCAAACCCTACCAAGTTTTCCGCTGGCTATTACCTGTGATGCTTGTAGCTTGGGCATTAGCGATGGCTGTGTTTCGGGCTCCCGCTATCTCGCTGATCGGACAATATGCGGTTAAGACTAAATTGCCTCAAGCCATGAGTGTTTTAATTTTAACCGGTGGGTTGGCAGGGGCAGCAAGACCGATCGCTAGTAATTTTATTCTAAGTTTGGGGCCAGCCATTACTTTTACAATCGGTTCTTTAGTGTTATTGGGGGCGGTGGCGGTGTTGCGATCGCAAAAACCTGATATGGCAGTTGCGGAAACACCAATAAATCCTACCACAAATCAACCGCTTTCTATACCGCTGCTAGGATTAATTGCTGTAACTGGGATGAGTGTAGCTTGTGGAACTCGCTTGATGCTAGGAGAGATTTTTCCGAAGGTTTTGGAAACTCAACTTGTAGGTACAGATGTAAAATTGTTGATGGTAGGAATTGCGATCGCCCTAGCTTTTGCGTCTTTACCCGCAGGAATTGTTGCTACCCGCGCCGGAAATCAGAGGGTAACGATCGCAGGATTAGTAGTAGCAGCATTTTTATTACTAGCATTAGTGTTTGCTCAGGGGGCGGGGACTGTATGTTTCTTAATAATTGCCCTGATTTCTAGTTATAGCTTAGTTGCAAATGGGACAATTCCCTTTGCGCTTTCCCTTGTCCCGCCGCACCGGGGAGGATTAGGAGTGGGCGTATATTTTGGTGGTTTTTCCTTAGCAATGAGTTTATATGGGCTAATTTTTGGGGGAGTATTGGGAATATCTTTGGTTCAGGCGGCAATTATCGGGGCGATCGCATTTTTACTAGCAGGTGCTTGCATTGCAACCAGCACTCTTAAAGATTTTAGAGTTTAATTAATCTTTGGTCTTGTACGATTATCCCCTAAAAATCTCTCTTGAGGAATAGAGATAAAAGCAGCAAAATTAACAAAACAATGATAAAATTTACGCACTGTTTGGGAGAACAATGATGTCTAAAGAACAAAAGAGCAACAAAGAAACCAAAAAACCTAAAAAAGATGCTCAGGAAAAAGAGGATAAAAAGAAGAAAGACCCAAAGAGATATGACAATTAGGGAGCAGAACGAAATACTTTTGGGATTTCAAAAGCATTAATCTGCATAAATACTGAGGTAAAAATTTGTCAAGCCATCGCACTCATTTCTTGCATTTGCCCAACTGTCATAGTACCCGCAGTTAAGCAGAAATAGCGCCTAGTAGATTCTGGCATTGTTGCTCCTGCTAACTCAGCACCCTCAAAGTTGGCTCCCATTAACGTCACCTCGCTCAAGTCTGCTTGGCTTAAGTCTGCATGAGAAAGTCTACTCCAGTTTAAGTTGGCTTGTACTAAGGAAGCTTGCACCAGATTTGCCCCTGTTAAGTCTGCTCCCGTTAACTTGACACAACGCAACTGAGCTGCGTAAAAATTTGCTCCTACCAAGTTCGATCCTTCCAAATTGACTCCATTGAGTTTCGCTTCGCTCAAGTTGACACCATTAAGATCCACGCCACCTAAATCGATACCGTTGAGGTGAGCTTTCCTGAGACTGACACCTGTTAGTTGAGCGCCAAAAAGTTTTGCGCCGCTGAGTCTGGCACTGTAGAGGTTTGCCCAGTTGAGATTTGCTCCCGTTAGATTTGCGCCCCGCAGGTTGGCTAATTGCAGATCCGCACTGCATAAATTGGCATTCCAGAGGATGGCATTCCGTAAATTAGCGCCGGTGATGTTCGCGCCGCTCAGTTTGGCTCTGGGAAGTTTTGATTTTACTAGGAAAGCTCCGCTGATGTTTGCCTTCGTGAGGTCAGCATCCGCCAGTCTGATTTCACCCATTTTGGCAAAACTCAGATTCGCTCTGTGAAGGGATGCGCCATTGAGTTCTGCTTTAGTAAGAAAGGCCCGACTTAGATTAGCTCCTGATAGGTTAGCCCCGGAAAGGTTTACTCCGATTAAAATTGCTCTGCTGAGGTTAGCTCCGCTAAGGTCAGCGCCAGCAAAGTCTCTGTCTCCGTTTTCATAACACTTGAGCAGTTCGCTTACTTCCATCTGGGTAGACTCCCTGTATCAGTAATTTAAGTATATATATTAACCCTTAATAAAAATTTTATATTTGTTTTAGCCTTTGCGATCGCAGTTATAGCAACCGCTTTCATCGGTTAGGACGTTCTGAGTTCCACCAAACTCCCTGATTCTATTCCCTTCTTCCCCTTCTTTCCCTTCTTTCCCTAGTCCCTAGCCCCTAGCCCCTAGCCCCTAACCGACGAAAGCGAGGGCGGCTTTACGAAAACCCTACTTCACTTTTTAACCTTGTCTGAAGGTAAGAAAAAACGTAGATTTCCATCCTCACCCTTTTGCATCCGAGCTCCCAAGGATAACAGAGCACTCTTGGCTCTTTGACGTACTAACTTATCTGTGGCTTCATAGTAAACCGCACTCCAGGCCTGAAACCGAATAAAAGTGCTATCGGGGTCTCGTTTCAAAAATTCGGCAGTTTGTCGTAATACTGGGGAAACTTTCTCGTCAGGCGTTCCTAAAGCCCAGTCCGCAGCCATTTCGTGAGAGCGAATAGCCCCAGGGATATCCCCTAGCAGTAGGAATTGATCGAGACCTTTAAACCGCCATACCCGCCACGCTTGAGGGTCAATCTGGGGAGAAAGAGCATCCGTACCCCGATCCATCATAGAAACCGCGATTTCAGGTTTACCCAGATAGTAGGAAATTGCTGTAGAAAGAAAAGGATAGATATCAACCCATCGCGGGTCACGCATGGTTATGATGTCAAAATAGGGTGTATTGAGAGCATAGCCAGTTTGCGATCGCACCTCGCTATCGCCAAAATACTGTATGAATTTTAGGAAAGTCCAATCTGCAATTAAATTATCAAACCCAAAAGTAGGCGAAACTTTCGCCAATTGCAGCCTTAGAGCTTCTTGCTCTTGGACTTGAGACAAACTAACCGTAGGCGAGCCCGATGCGTTCATACTGTTTTGACCATCTACTGACAACCCCCCCAGTTGGCGATCGCTCTGCATCACAGCGATACCTGCCAAAGCACTCAAAACTATAGCGATGTTGGTAATTTTCCCTAACCACTTTTGGGATTGTTCAACTTTTCTATGCACTGCACATCCAATTTTTAGCTTTTAATTTATATAGACTTACGCATCATGCTTCCTAACGTCGCCGACGGGGGCGGTAAAGTCACTGCCTTGACTGCGGCGCGACAAATAGATGCGCGTAAGTCCTATTTAAGTTTAATCAAATAAAGCTGTCATTGCTTGGCAATTCACAGAGAAGGTAGCTAGACTATGTTAAAGGATAATAGTCTCCTGCCAGTTAAGTATTCTGATTTTAGATTTTAACGCCAATCTAAAATCTAAAAAAATAAAATCGATTCGAGCGAAATTCAATGAACCTAGCCTCAAGACGATTTTCCAAGTTCCGTACTGCTCTCTTGAGCGGGGCGATCGCAACAACTGCCTCCATTTCCTTATTTGTCCCTGGCTTAAGTCAATCCGTCCGCGCCGCACTTCAGGACAGCCCAAAAGCTGTTTTAGACGAAGCGTGGCAAATTGTAAACCGGGATTTTGTCGATCCGAGCTTTAATAAAGTCGATTGGCAAGCCGCAAGGCAGCAGTTGCTCAACAAGAATTATACTTCTCGCGAAGAAGCTTATAGCGCTCTCCGCAAAGCCCTAGAGAAGTTAAACGACCCCTACACGCGCTTTATGGATCCAAAGCAGTACGAAGCGCTAACCAACCAAACTTCAGGGGAACTGACAGGGGTTGGTATGAGGTTAGAACAGGACGAAAAAACTAAAACGATCTCGGTAGCCGAACCAATGGAGGATTCTCCTGCGATCAGGGCTGGCATTCAAGCTGGAGATCAAATTTTAGGAATTGACGGTAAATCTACCGAAGGCATGACTGTGGGTGACGCTGCGGGCATGATCCGGGGTTCGGAAGGAACAAAAGTCACCCTCAAAATTGGTAGAACTGGGAAAAGTCCATTTGAGGTAACTCTGACTAGGGCCAGAATTGAGGTAGCAGCGGTTCGCTACACCCTCAAGGAGGAAGGGAAGACACGAGTTGGCTACATCCGCTTGCAAGAGTTCAGTGCCCACGCAGGCGAACAAATGCAAAAAGCAATTAAAAAACTCAAGGATGATAAAGTTGACGCTTTCGTATTGGATTTGCGCGGGAATCCAGGGGGACTCTTGCGGGTGAGTATTGACATTGCCCGGATGTGGATGAATACTGGTGCGATCGTGCGTACAGTAGACCGCGAAGGAGGAAGCGAAGAAATGCGGGCCAATCGTACTGCGATCGCGGATCAGCCTTTGGTAGTTTTAGTGGATGACAATTCTGCCAGTGCGAGCGAAATTTTAGCAGGAGCTCTTAAGGATAACAAACGCGCGACTGTAATGGGCGGTCAAACCTTCGGGAAAGCGCTTGTACAGTCGGTGCATTCCCTCTCTGACGGTTCGGGATTGGCGGTAACGATCGCTCATTACTACACTCCCAACGGTATTGATATCAGCCATAAAGGGGTGACTCCAGACATTAAAGTGGATGTTACCGACGAGCAAAAGTTACAACTAGCTAGTAAGCCATCGCTGGTTGCAACTCAAAATGACCCTTGCTACGCCCGTGCGATCGCACTTTTAAAAACTAACCCTTCGGCCCGTCCTCTTGCTGCTAACGAGATTCGCTAGACGATCAATTAGGTGTAATCAAAGTAGGGCGGATAATATTTGCCCTACTTTTTAGTATCATCTGTAACGCCGCCTTCTAGGCGGTATTCTAACGTAACGCCGCCTTCTAGGCGGTATTCTAACCGCCCAGAGGGCGGCGTTACAAACATCTATACCAATGACCCATTACCCTTACAATTTGAAATCAAAACTTCCTATTTGACTAGCTTGCACACCTGTTAGAGATGCCAATATTTCTCCACTAATCGAGTTACTAATTAAAGTAGCACCCTGAACTTGACTAATATTTAACTGGTCGAATGTCAATACTCCAGATAAGCCCAAAAGATCCTCACCTTTTGTAAAATCAGCAATGATGTCAAATCCCTGACCTACACCTAATACAAATATATCATTCCCGCTGTCCCCGATTAGGGTATCATTCCCCAAGTCTCCATACAAAATATCATCACCGCCGCAACCTAAGAGAGTGTCATTGCCCTTACCTCCATAGATAGTATCATTTCCTCCACATCCATCAATAATGTCGTTATTTCCATTGCCGCTCAAATAATCATTAGCTTGACTACCGCACAGAGTATCATCACCTAAGTTTCCCCACAGAGAATCTTCTCCTTTACTGCCAACTAATACATCATTATTCTTGCCGCCAAATAGGGAATCATTGCCTTTGCCTCCATCAATAAAATCATCTCCTTGATTACCATTAATTAGATCGTTTTCTTCTCCGCCATTAATTGAATCTTTGCCTCTATTTCCCAAGATCAAATCTTGACCTTCACCACCTAAAAGAATATCATTATCTTTGCCTCCCAAAACGAAATCATCTCCCTTACTACCATCGATAAAGTCATTACCTTCATTGCCGTTAAGTAGGTCATTGCTGTTGCCACCATAAAGGTTATCGCCACCTAATTTAGCATAGAAACTATTCCCATTTTCAGCACCATAAAAAGCATCATTTTGTGGTGTGCCAAACTGAATACTATTATTGTTGCCGTAGATAATATTATCTACAGAGTTAGGTTTATTTAGATCGGGATGCACTATATCCCCACAAAGACAGGGAATATTTGAGTTTTCGACAGAAGAGAAAGGGGAAGAATTTAGTGTTCCTGTCGGCGTTGGCGTATCAATAGGTATTGGGTTTGCTGTTGGAATTGGTGTATTTGTTGGCGTTGGTTTACCTATTACAATTGGTGTAGGAGTAGGTGTTGGAATTGGTGTATTTGTTGGAATTGGTGTAGGAGTAGGTGTTGGAATTGGTAGATTTGTTGGCGTTGGTGTGCCTGTTGGAATGGGCGTATTTGTTGGCGTTGGAATTGGTGTAGGAGTAGGTGTTGGAATTGGTATGGGGGTAGGCGTTGGTGTAGGAGTAGGTATTGGTGTATTTGTTGGAATTGGTGTAGGAGTAGGTGTTGGAATTGGTATGGGAGTAGGCGTTGGTGTATTTGTTGGAATTGGTGTAGGAGTAGGCGTTGGAATTGGTATGGGAGTAGGCGTTGGTGTAGGAGTAGGAATTGGTGTATTTGTTGGCGTTGGTGTAGGAGTAGGAATTGGTGTATTTGTTGGCGTTGGTGTAGGAGTAGGAATTGGTGTATTTGTTGGCGTTGGTGTAGGAGTAGGAATTGGTGTAGGAGTAGGAATTGGTGTGGGAATTGGTGTGGGAATTGGTGTGGGAGTAGGTGTTGGAGTGCCTGTTACTGTCCCGATAATAGGAAAATCAAAAGGTGTGTTATTAGTATCAGAATTGATAAATTGCAGAATACCATTTTTAGTGCCGATACTAGCAGCATTTAATGCAATATCAAACGTTACTAACTGGTTAGGTGCAATGACATTGGGGAAATTTCCTACTATACTAAAACCAGTAGGTAAACTGGGAATACTAAGGTTGAGAGAGTCATTGCCTATATTCTTAATAGTGAAACGTTTAGTGAGAGGAGTATTGACAAATGTACTACCAAAATCAATAGCGTTGGTAGTGCCATCGATAATATTATTGTTTGTCGGATCTAAAACTTCTATTCTGGCAATTTTCTGGATATTTCCAAAATCAATATCCGTGTATATATTGCCACTTTCCGCCACAATATCACTAGGGTCAACAGTAGTCTGTTCCCATCCAGTTTGGTTGACTTCTCTAACTTGATAATTTCCCGGTTTGAGGTTGGTAAAACTGTAATTACCCCCTGTAGTAGTTGTGGTAGTTTCTAAGACAGTTGCGTTACTAGCATCAAGTAAATTGATTTGCCAATTATCTATTCCAGTATCATTACCATTTTGAATGCCATCGCCGTTATAGTCTTCAAATTTGATGCCACTGATGGTGATATTTTGGAAATTACCAAAGTTAACATCGCTGACATTCGCGCCACTTTCCGCCACAATATCACTAGGGTCAACAGTAGTCTGTTCCCATCCAGTTTGGTTAACTTCTCTAACTTGATAATTTCCCGGTTTGAGGTTGGTAAAACTGTAATTACCCCCTGTAGTAGTTGTGGTAGTTTCTAAGACAGTTGCGTCACTAGCATCAAGTAAATTGATTTGCCAATTATCTATTCCAGTATCATTACCATTTTGAATGCCATCGCCGTTATAGTCTTCAAATTTGATGCCGCTGATGGTGATATTTTGGAAATTGCCAAAGTTATTATCAGTTGAATCAGCATTTGTCAAATTAATAGCACTAGGTGCTACTGTTTGCGTCCATCCGGCTTGTAGCACTTCTTCAATACTATAACTACCAGGTAAAATATTGTTAAATTCGTATTTACCAGTAGCATCTGAGGTAGTATCAGTAATTAAAGCGCCAGAATTATCGAGCAATTGAAATTGCCAATTTTGAAGTCCGGTTTCGCCTAAGTCTTGCAATCCATTACCATTGATATCATGGAATTTTAAACCGCTAATACTTAAGCTATCAACTGGTAGAGAATTGGAAAACTCTGAGGTGTTATTTGTGCCAGTAGTCGGATCGAGATTAGTAGCAGTAGCCGCGATATATTTACCTGTTAACAAAGCTGGATGCGTAAAGCTGATATTTGCATTGCCAGCGTTGTCAGTGGTGACATCTGTAAAGCCTAAAAATGTTTCTCCTTCTCCATTTCCAGAAGGATCGGCAGCATCATTGGAAAACAATTCTATGCGAAAGCTAGTATTGGCAGCCGCGTTTAATTCCCCTGTAATTACCGTGCTGTTACTGCCTAGAAATGCTGACAATAAATTGGGATAATTTTGCCCACCATTGCCGCCGACAATATCATTATTAGCTTTCGGTTGATTGGTGTTGGTTAGGGTAATACCTAAACCTACGTTATTGCTAATCGAGTTGCCTTGAATGCTGTTGCCAGTACCGCCAGGGGGAATATTAACACCTGGGATAATATTGACACCTGCCGCACCGTTATTAGCGATAATATTGCCCTCATTTGTACCCGTACCGCCAATCTGATTGTTATTTGCACCATTAATGAATATCCCATTTAGACGGTTAGCAAGCGCACCAGTACCCGCTGCATCTGTGCCGATGTAATTGCCAAGAATTTGATTTCCTGATGAGGCGTTATCGCGGATTTCAATGCCGTTTCCTCGATGCCCGGAGATAATGTTAAGATCGCCTGTTGCTGTTCCCCCAATTATGTTGTTTTGAGCACCTCCCGTAATCAAGATGCCCCGTTGCCCTCCCGAAGGAGGTGTGCCGATAACTGCTGGAGCACCCGCAGTTAAACCCGTACCTGTAGCATTCGTGCCAATAAAATTGCCTGCGATAATGTTATTGTTAGTGCCTCCGCCGTGAATCCCAATATTGGTATTATCTACGGTGTCAGTATTTCCTGAGCGATCGTTGCCAGAAATGACATTATCTCCAATGACATTACTTTTTGCACCGTCGCTAATCTGCAATCCCCGCCAATTGTTACCTAAGTTATTATTCCCTGTGGCATCGGTGCCGATGAAGTTGTTTAATATCTGATTGCTATTGGCATTGCCACCTTGAATTATGATTCCAAACCGATTGTTGCCAGAGATAATATTCCGCGCTGATGGTAGAGCTCCGCCAATGGTGTTGTTAGCACTCCAAATCAATAGACCATAATTATTGTTCGGTGAGGCAACTGTCCCGGTGAGATCGGTACCTATATAGTTACCTTGAATAACGTTATTACTTCCCGAACCGATAAAAATCCCATTCCCATTCCCATTTCCATTGAAGCGATTAATTGCTAAACCCTGTATGGTATTGTTGGATGAAGAGATAGACAAACCGTTTGTATCTGCACCGGCACCTGTGCCATTGAGTTCGATTAGTGGCGCACCGGTGTAAGTTGCCCCCCCTTGACTCCAGGCATTAATTAACGTGCCTGCGTTGTCTGTAAGATTGGGTAGGGCAGATAGCAGGTTAATTGTCTGGGTTGAATTTGCTGTAGGGATATCGAAAAGGATCTCGTCTGCGCCCGGATTGCTATTTGCCAGTGCGATCGCTTCTCGCAATGATTCACTACCACTGTCAGCGTTAGTGGTTACTGTATAGGTAGCCATGATGCACCTGATATAAAGAAAATAATACTGTTCGGTCTTGCCTACGAGTCTAGCAATTTTACGGAGATTTGTGGGGGGTATTACCCCTCAATTACCCAAAATTTATGTAAATATACCTAAAGTTAAGTAAATTGTTAAAGCTTTAGCACTTACGTAATAACTAGGGGCTAGGGGCTAGGGGCTAGGGGCTAGGGAAGAGGGGGAGATGGGCAGGGCTGTTTCATTCGACCTAGGGGCGGTGCCCCCGTGCCCGCCCAGAGGTCTGAAACTATTGAGTTAAAATGATCGGTTTAGATCGTTAACCTTTAATTACTATGGGACTTGACGCAGTTGAGATACTGATGATATGGGAAAACTCCTTTGGTATAGAAATCAGTGATGATGAGGCAATCGCGATCGCGACAATCAAAGAGGCAATCGATCTAATTTCTTCAAAAGTAAATGCTTCAGGTGGTATCGCAGGAGTATGCCTTGGGGCGCGTGCTTTTTATCGTATTCGGCAAGCTTTTTACAATGTTGGATTGCCCCGCAAGCAGATTCAGCTAGATAGCAAGTGGGTGGATATTCTGCCCAACATTTCCAAAAAACAGCGTCAGGAAACATTGAACTATATCTGCGATCGCGCTGGACTGCCAAAAGCACCTTCGTTGAGTTTTCACTTTGGAGTCATCAATAGGCGGATTACAGTTAGAAGTTTAGTAGACTGGGCAGTTGCACATCACCCATGTAGCCTCACAAGTTCAGAGGAACGATGGACTCATTTTCAAGTGCGTTCTGTTGTCCGTTCTGTAATTAGAGATTTGGCTGACATCAGCGATCGAGATTTCAAAGATGATGATGCTTTTTCCTATATTCTTGGTATTTTTTGAATCCAACTCTAACCCCTGTTCGCATTCTCCACATCCGACACGCTGCACAAAATATACTCGGTGTTTAAATCTTTTGATTTTTAATTTTTGATTTTTAATTAATTAGTAGACAATTAAATTTACTATCACAGTCACTAAGGGGGCTAGACCCCTAATGTGTTAGATACAATACTATAACGTTGCAAACTTTTAGTTGTGCACAGGTATCAAGGAATGTTGGAGTCCCAACTTCCTAGAACCAGTCGCCAATATCTTGTTAAATATCCAGTGCATTCAGGTGCAGACTTATGCCGACCCCGAAGCCGACATCCCAAGAAGCGAATAACTACTCTGCTAAAGCGTTACTTTCCGCAGATATTCCCCGGACTAAAAACGGTAACGGTAGCTTGGTTGAGCCAAATATGGAACAGCTATTGCAAGCTTTGGCTGGGGAAATGCCAAGTCACTCTCCCCAAATCGAACAATTGAAAGTTTGGAAACAGTACCTAGAGCGCTTGTTTCAATTTCAGCGTTCGAGCCGGGTTTTAATGGCTGTCATGGAACCTGAGACTTTTACTCTGCGTTATGCTAACTCAGCTTTCTGTCGGTTGGCGGGTTTGGAAGGAACCCATGAGGGGACTGACTTTGGTGGTTTGTTGACAGGATTAGGTATCGGGTTACTGGACTTGTTCGAGGATTGGGACGGCCGGACTGCGGAACAGTTATACCGCCGTCATATTTTATACTGGGTATTCAAGCAGCTATATCAGATTGACCTTGAGAGTTTGCGAGTGCTTGATGAACCGGTAATGGCTAGTGTCAAAAGTCCGCTGCATCGAGAGCATCGGTTTGTGGAATTTTGGCTGGGTTCCGAACAGCTAAAAATTACTCGTATTGACTCGAAAATAGATGAGTTTTCAGATTTTCATCTGAAGTTAATGCCGACTTCGGAGCGAGAAGCTTGGATAATGCAGCCTAACCAATTGGCAACTTTAGCAGATAAACTGCGGTTAGAAAATTACCGGGTAGAAGGTTTGTTGCTGTTAGAAGGTTTTGATGTCACGGGACAGGAACAAATTCGGCGGTTGACGCAGTTGTTAATAGATAGGGATTCTATTCTAAGACCGGAAAAGTTTAAGAAAATAGATAAACGTTTGCGATCGCTCTTTGGTGCAGATGGTAGCATTCTTTTACGGACTGATGGCTCCGAAGCGCAACTCTTTATCTGCAAAGATGGTCACGATATCCGGCCGACAGTGTATGCGTTACAGTCTCTAGAAGGTTCTCACTTTTTGCAAGCAACGGCGGCTAATCAAGTCTGGAACGTGCCTGATTTGCGACGGGAGTGCGAAACGGAGTGCGATCGCTACTTACGGAAAATGGGAGTGCGATCGATGTTGCTAATTCCCTTAGTTGTAAAAACGCTCAATCGCGAAGGGGGAGGGAATCAGATTTTAGGAGTAGTGGGACTAACGTGCGATCGCCCCAACCATTTTAATGGTATCGACTGCCAACACGCTCAAGAACTCATTCCCGCCTTCATTGCGGCCCTACGGCAAGCCATTCAGCAGCGCTTCACCCACATTCACAACATCCATCCCGCCGTAGAGTGGCGGTTCGTACAAGAAGCAGAGCGGCGCAGTTGGGGTCTACAACCAGAGACAATAGTTTTTAGCGAAGTTTATCCTCTCTATGGTATCTCCGATATTCGCGGCTCCTCAGAAGAGCGAAATCGGGCCATTCAAGCCGACTTGCTCGAACAATTCCGCCTGGGTTTAGCGATCGTTGAGGCTTTGTGCAAAACTCAAGGTACTCCCCTTGGCGAACAACTGCGGCTCGATATGCTCGACTATATCAAGCATTTGCAGGAAAAAGTAACTGTAGATATGGAAGTGCGGGCCGCAGAGTATCTGAGCGAACATTTAGAAGTATATTTTGACCATTTTATGCAGTGCGGCCCGGAGGTACAAGCAGCATTGGAAGCTTACCAAGCAGCTTGCGAGAATGAACATCAATGCGTTTATGGCGATCGCACTCGCTACGACGAAATGCTGAGTTTAATTACTGCTAACTTACAGGAAACTTGGGCAAAATGGCAAGAGCGGATGCAGCAAATTATCCCTCATTATTGCGATATTGAATGCACTGATGGTATGGATCACATGATTTATATCGGCAAGTCAATTGATAGTAAATTTACTCCCTTTCACTTGCACAGTATGCGCTATGAACAGTTAAGGGCTGTTTGCGATTGTGCTCGCACTGCCTTTCGCTTGCAAGCTGATGCTAAAATTAATTTCCACCTTGCCCATTTAATATTAGTCCAGAATACAACTATCAACATTTTTCATAACGAAAATACTGAAAAAATGTTTGATGTCCAAGGCACTCGCGATATTCGCTACGAACTTGTTAAAAAACGGATTGAAAAAGCGGTTGATAAAGACGCTCAAGAACGAATTACGCAGTCGGGAATGCTAACTATTGTTTATTCCAATGAGGATGAATGGGAAGAATATCGGCAATATTTACGCTATTTAGCTCGTGAAGGTTGCGTAGAGTCAAAAATTCAAACCGGAATGGTAGAACCATTACAAGGAGTGAGTGGTTTAAGGTTTGGTCGCGTTCGTATTCTTCCCCTTCCTGAAGTTACTTCTGATGTCAGTGAAGTGACCGTTCTCAATGAATCAGGAAGCATAATACCTGTTAACTGTTAACTGTTAACTGTTAACTGTTAACTGCTAACTGTTAATTGCTATAGTAATAGCTAAGGTGGTTAGGACATTCTGAGTTCCACCAAACCCGCTGATTCTATTCCCTTCTTCCCCTTCTTCCCCTTCTTCCCCTAGCCCCTAGCCCCTAGCCCCTAGCCCCTTCTTCCCCTAGCCCCTAGCCCCTAGCCCCTAGCCCCTTCTTCCCCTAGCCCCTTCTTAAAAATGTCCGCCGTTCACAGCTTACATTCCGCAGGATGTAGTTAGATTGTTCTAAAGCTATTGAAACTGTATTTTTTAGGAGTTTTGAAGGTGAACGCTGCTGAACAAGCTAGAAATATTGAAGTTGCCAGCAAAATTGCTGCTGTTGTGAATTTATTCAAGTCGCAGTTTCCAGATGTGAGAGTGGATCTCAAACCTTGGATGAATGATGCGGATACTAGGGAACTTGTAGATCCTGATTCTATTGACATTGGCTTTCACTTCCCCGGTAGGAGTCGGTTGCTGCAAAGCCGTAGCATTTTAATACAAATTCGATTTTACGACGATCCGGTAGATGGCGATCGCCGCGCGATCGGGGTTGAGGCCGCTGGTTACGACCATTCTGGTCAACAGTGGCGATTTTCAACGGTGGATAATTGGGGTTTTGCGGGGACAACTCAACCCGCATCGGAGTCGGCGGAAAAGCTCAAGCATTTTTGTCGGCAAATATTTGAACTGTTTAATAGTTCAGTTTAAGGCTGGCAATTTCCTTTTAGACCGCAACTAATTGGATAAGTTGATTCGTATGTTGTAGAACGTTTGCCAAATAGCGTATAGCGGTTGTCGCGGACTTGTTCGTAAATGCGATCGCCTACCCATTTTAAACCTGGCATTGCTCGATAAGTGGCAACAAATATATTTCCTGCTGGCAGTAAGCGACCGATTTCTTCAGCAGCATTGCTGCCTTGCCAGCGGCGTTCTGGTGCCTTAGCATCTATTAAGATCATGCCCATTTCACAGTCTTTAGGCGTTATCTCAAAGTTGTTTAACTTTTCTTGATTTTGCATGGATATATACTGAAATTGTTGACCTTTATCTAAGTTTTCAAGTAGTTGTACTAAGGTAACGCAAAGATTGCAATTGCCGTCATAAATTACGTAGTAAGTCATTGAGTATAGTTAGTATTTGTGATAATTATAGCAACCGCGTTCGTCGGTTAGGGGCGAGAGCGTGTTTTCAAACTATATTTAAGCAAGTTACGAGATATTGCTGACTTATCTCTGGGAGTTGGTATAATGAAAGTTTTGCAGTTATCACAACGCTCGCGCAGCAGGAGACAACCACTATGGCCCGTATGTACTACGATGCCGACGCTAATTTAGACCTTTTAGCCAACAAAACCATCGCGATCGTCGGCTATGGTTCTCAAGGTCACGCTCACGCCCTCAACCTTAAGGATAGCGGCATGAACGTCATTGTCGGCCTCTATCCCGGCAGTAAATCTGCAACCAAAGCAACTGAAGCCGGTTTGACAGTTCATCCAGTTGATAAAGCGGCCTCGGCCGCTGACTTTATTATGATCCTGCTTCCCGATGAAGTGCAAAAAACTGTTTACAAGCAGGAAATAGAGCCACATTTGACGGCAGGAAAAGTGCTAGCTTTTGCTCACGGCTTTAATATTCACTTTGGTCAAGTTGTCCCGCCTGCTAATGTAGATGTGGTGATGGTTGCGCCTAAAGGCCCCGGTCATTTAGTACGGCGGACTTACGAACAGGGTGAAGGTGTTCCCAGTTTATTTGCCGTTTACCAAGACGCTTCCGGCCAAGCACGCGATCGCGCAATGGCCTACGCTAAAGGCATCGGTGGCACACGCGCCGGTATCCTGGAAACCAGCTTCCGCGAAGAAACCGAAACTGACCTCTTCGGCGAACAAGTTGTGCTTTGCGGCGGCTTAAGCGCGTTAATTAAAGCCGGATTTGAAACATTAGTTGCAGCGGGATATCAGCCAGAATTAGCATACTTTGAATGCCTCCACGAAGTAAAACTGATCGTTGATTTAGTAGTAGAAGGCGGTCTCGCTAAAATGCGTGACAGTATTTCCAATACAGCAGAATACGGCGATTTAACTCGTGGCCCTCGGATTGTTACTGACCAAACCCGCGCTGAAATGCGTAAAATCCTGAGCGAAATTCAATCAGGTCAATTTGCCCGTGAATTCGTACTAGAAAATCAAGCTGGTAAACCCGGATTTACTTCGATGCGTCGTCAAGAAGCTGAGCATCCTATTGAAGAAGTAGGTAAAGATTTACGAGCGATGTTTAGCTGGTTGAAAAAGCAAGCTTAATCGGAACGGTTAACGGTAACTGTTAACTGTTAACTGTTAACAGTTAACGGTTAACTGTTGTTATTTCCTCCTCAAGGGCTCGGACTTGGCTTTTGATCTAAGTTATCTATATCCTTCTGTCTTTGCTCGTTGGTATTTTTCGGCTTCAACCACTTGGGCCACAGTCCAACTACAAAGTTTCGACTTTGTAGACTAGCATCCCTTACGGGCTTAGGTATAAAAGTAAAGCTGTCGCCCCAGATAACAAATACCACAGCTAAGAACAGGAAAAAAGGAATGAAGTTTCTTGATTTTTTTGCTGACATATGTGGAACGGGGTTGAGGTGATTGACGTGCGCTATTTTATTTGGCTCACTAATAATTACAAGGTAACATATTTTGTCAAAATAGAAAGGCGATTGTTACTTTTTACGCCGATGTTATAGCAGTCGCCAAGGCGATTAGGACGTTCTGAGTTCCACCAAATTCGCTGATTCTATTCCCTTCTTTCCCTTCTTTCCCTTCTTCCCCTAGCCTAAGCGCCCCTAGCCCCTAGCCCCTAACCGCCTTGGCGGTTGCTATAGTTCCGACAATCGGGAAAACCGCCTGTGAGGGATAAAATATGTTTTCTAATTTAAAGCTAAAAAACCGAATTCTACTTGGATATGCTTTACCAATTTCTTTTTTAATAAGTTTAGGTTGTCTTCTATACATAGGTGCTGTTAATAGAGAAACTATAGATGCGAAAGTAAAGCGTTCTCAAAATTCGATTATTGCCATAGGAAATCTAACCCAAAATCTGTCAATAATGATCCGTAATGTCAGAGGTCAGGTGTTGTTCCCCCAAGATAGTAGTTATAAGAAAAGGTATGAATTGGGATTGCAAAACTTTCGCGAAGCAACAGTTGCACTAGACAATTCTTTTCAAGAGACTGAACAGCAAAATCTGCTGACTATCATGGTTACAGAGATAAATAGCTTAGACAAAATCTCTAAACAAGTTTTCGGATTGGTACAAAAAGGAGATATTGGTTATGCTAAAAATCTTACAGGTTCTCTGCGGGTAACTGAAATCGATCGGGTACGGGAAAATATTCTTACAAAAGAGCTAGAATTTTTAGCAAAAGTATCTCAACAACAAGAAAACGAAACGCGATCGCTACTGGCATTAATTGTGATTGGTACAGGGGTGTCTGCAATCGGTTCCATTGCTATTGGTCTTTGGCTTGCGTCGGATATTGGTAGGATGATGGATGGGGTAGCAGATGCGATCGCTACTTCTTCAGTTGAGATTGCTACTACCATAGACCAACAAGAACGCACTGCTAGTCAGCAGGCTGCTGCTGTGAGTCAAACCAGCATTACAATGGACGAATTAGGTGCATCTTCACAGACTACAGCCCAGCAAGCGCAATCAGCAGCCGCAGGAGCGCGTCAAGCTTTAAAGTTGTCTGAGGGAGGAACTCAGGCTGTAGAGCGTACTTTGGATGGAATGACAGCGCTCAAAGGGAAAGTGGAGGCGATCGCTAATCAAATTATGCACTTAAATGAGCAAGCCAACCAAATTGGAACTATTTCAGGTTTAGTGAGCGAATTAGCTAACCAAACAAATATGTTAGCCTTAAATGCGGCAGTAGAAGCAGTGCGTGCTGGCGATCGCGGTAAGGGGTTTGCCGTTATTGCTAATGAAATTCGTCAACTAGCCGATCGTAGCAAAACATCAGCTAGCAAAATTAATAATCTCGTTGCTGATATTCAATCTGCCATCAATTTATCTGTAAAAACAACGAATGAAGGCACAAAAACTGTGGATTCGGGTATGCAATTAGCTCAAGGGACAGCAGAAGTTTTTTCCGCCGTTGCTGATGCTATTAATAGTATTGCAGTTAGCACTCAACAAATTTCTCTTACTGCTCAGCAGCAAGCACTCGCTGTTGAGCAGGTAGTTGATGCCATGAAAACTATTAATCAGGGAGCAGAAGAAACTGCGATTGGTATTTCTAAAACTAAAGAAGGTACTGAACAGCTAAACCAAGCATCACGGAATCTAAAATCAGTTTTGTAAATTGCTAATGGCTAATTGCTGATTGCTAATGGCTAATTGCTAATTGTAAATTGCTAATTACTTCTTACTTCCTTCTTACTTCTTCGTTAAATACCATGAAAATAATGCAAACGGCAATACAAATTTCTCTTAGTTTGGCTACCTGTCTCTGGCTGCAATCCTGTAGCCAGCAGCCAGAGGTAACGACTTTACCAACTGCTGCTCCATCAGTAAATAAAATAACTTTAAGCGGTTCACATACAATAGGATCTATTCTTTCTGAAATAGCAAAGCCCTATGAAACAGCACACCCTGGAGTAAAAATTGAAGTGCAAGAAAATGCTACTTGGCGCGGAATTGCCGATGTACGCCAAGGGACTGCGGATATAGGAATGGTGGCTCGTTCCATGAAAGCTGATGAAAAAGATTTGTTAGCTTTTACTATAGCTAAGGACGGTATATCGATAACTCTCCACAGAGATAATCCAGTGAAAAGCTTGACAGACAAACAGATTGTTGGTATATACACTGGCAAGATCAAGAATTGGAAAGAAGTTGGGGGGAAAAATGTACCTATCTTGGTCATCCATCGGTCAGAGGGAGTTGCTGCTTTAGAACCTTTTTTGAGTTATTTCAAATTAGAAAAAAGTGCCATTCGCCCTGATGTAGTCGTTACTGAGACGGATGAACTCGTGCAGGCTATGGTTGGGAAACCCCAGGCTATTGGTTTCAGTTCTATTGGTGTTGTGGAATCTATTAAGGAGATTAAAATACTACCGATTAACGGAGTAGCACCCACTAATGAAAATGTTAGTAGTGGCAAGTTTCCCATTACTCGTCCTCTGAATGTGGTCACGAAAAATCCTCCCTCAACTTCGGTAAAAGGGTTTATAGATTTTAGTCTTTCTCAGGAGGCGCAAGCAATTGTTAAGCAGAAAAAGTTTGCGCCAGTGAAATGATTTTTCATACTAAAAAACTGCCCGCACATAGCGATTGAGTCTTTTATTGACAATGGTGCAACATATGAGTTAAAATTGATATATTCTACGATTTTCTTTAAAACGCCGGGGTTTTAACCCTGTGTAACAGGAAAAATTCTTGTAGTGTTGGCGCTGCGATCGTCTCATCCAACTAAGAGAAATATCGTCAATTCAGCGCCCACCCTAATGCTGAAACCATTGATTTTATTGCCTTCTTCCTTAAAGCTTATGGATCTCAAATCTCTAATTCGCGACATTCCAGATTTCCCTAAACCGGGAATTATGTTTCGAGATATTACTACTCTCCTGCGCGATCGCGAAGGGCTACGCTACACACTTGACACTTTAACCGAAAAGTGCTCTGGCTTCTCTGCTGATTATATTGTTGGTATGGAATCGCGGGGCTTTCTCTTTGGCGTACCTCTGGCTTATAAATTGGGTATTGGCTTTATTCCTGTCCGCAAACGCGGTAAATTGCCAGCAGAAATTAATTTCGTTGAGTATGATTTGGAGTATGGCACCGATCGCCTGGAAATACACCAAGACGCTATCGAACCAGGGAGTCGCGTGCTAGTTGTAGACGATCTGATGGCCACTGGAGGAACAGCGGCCGCTACCGCTCAGTTATTGCAGCAAGCTGGGTGCGAAATTGTGGGTTTTGCCTTTATCATCGAATTAAAAGATTTAGGCGGAAGACAAAAGTTACCAGATGTGCCTATTGTGGCATTAGTTGAGTATTAATTGTTAATTGTTAGTGGTTAGTTGTTAGTTGTTAATTGTTATTTGTTAAGTAAGTAGATATGATTAAACTTAACTATGTCATTGCGAGCATAATATATGTCATTGCGAGCATAATATATGTCATTGCGAGCATAATATATGTCATTGCGAGCATAATATATGTCATTGCGAGCATAATATATGTCATTGCGAGCATAATATATGTCATTGCGAGCGAAGCGAAGCAATCGCAAAGCCTTGAGATTGCTTCGCTTCGCTCGCAATGACAGGAACTTCTCGATGACAGAAATTTCCAACAGTTAATAATTGCTAACTAGCTTTATTTGCAACCAACAACTAACAACCAACAACTAACAACCAACAACTAACAACTAACAACCAACAACTAACAACTAACAACTAACAAATAACAATTAACAAATAACAAATAACAATGACTTCTATAAAGTTAAATCGTAATTTACGGTTATTGAATTCACTGTTTGCCAGCGAGATATTTACTTACGTACTTAAGCGGCTATTACAGGCAATTTTAACACTATTGCTAGCATCTGCCCTTTGTTTTGCTATTATTCAGCTAGCGCCAGGGGATTACTTAGACACCTTACGCCAAAATCCCAAAATTGCGCCGGAAACTATTAAGCAACTAGGGCAACAATTTGGCTTAGATAAGTCTTGGTTTGAGCAATATTGGCGGTGGCTTTTCCAAATTATTACTCAGGGAAACTTTGGCAAAAGTTTTGTTTATGGACGAGATGTAGCTGATTTGTTGTGGGAGAGAGTACCTGCAACCCTAGTAATGGCTATCGGTTCTTTAATTGTAACTTGGGCGATCGCAATTCCTTTGGGAATTATCGCCGCTGTTAACCAAAATCGCTCTGCTGACCGATTTTTACAAGTAATTAGCTACACGGGCCAAGGATTTCCCAGCTTTATTACAGCTCTACTTTTGCTATTTCTAGCACAGAACACTTCACCTCTTTTTCCTGTAGGCGGGATGACAAGTATTGACCATGAAGATTTATCTTTGTGGGGCAAAATTATCGATTATTGCTGGCATTTAATTTTACCAACTGTAGCTCTAAGTATCACCAGCTTCGCGGGTTTGCAAAGACTGATGCGGGGGCAATTATTGGACGTATTGCGACAAGATTACATCCAAACGGCCCGTGCTAAAGGTTTGCCAGAAAATCGAGTGATTTACGTTCATGCTTTACGGAATGCGATTAATCCTCTGATTACACTTTTGGGATTTGAGTTTGCTAGCTTGTTAAGCGGTGCATTTATTGCGGAACTTTTTTTCAACTGGCCAGGTCTAGGTAAACTTACCTTAGATGCTGTCACTAATCAAGACTTGTATCTGGTGATGGCTAGCTTGATGATGGGAGCTGTAATGTTGATTGTAGGTAACTTATTAGCGGATCTACTCCTTAAGGTAGTTGACCCTCGTATCCGTCTAGAAAATCTTAAGTAATAAGCTGAATAGTAAAGAGAAATGTAATCTTTTGAATTTTATTTTTGCTGCATTTTGCAATTAATCACCTGTTAAAATTATTCAAGACGATCTTAAATTTTAGATAGGGATTGCACTATGGCAGAAATTATCGGTACTCCTCAAGCGGATAGCATCGGAGGTTTACCAGAGGATGACATAATCTTTGGGTTGCAAGAGAATGACGCAATTTCTGGCAACTTTGGTAATGATTCTATCTATGGCGGTAAGGGCAGCGACTCTATAGATGGAAACTCCGGTAGTGACTCTCTATTTGGGGATCTAGACAACGATACTGTCAATGGCAATGAAGATAACGACTCTATCTATGGTGGTAGAGGCAACGATTTACTTTCCGGGAACTCTGGTAGCGACGTTTTATTTGGCGACAGAGGCGCTGATACCCTTACGGGTGGAGATGGGGCTGACGTATTTGTTCTCAGCCGTTATGCTAATGCTGACCCTTCACTAACTAGCGGCGGTTTAAGTCTGGCAGATGCGGATGTTATTACTGACTTTACAGACAACTTGGATGTCATCGGTTTGAGTGGAGGATTGACCTTTGCTGACCTCAACTTGTTGGAAGCAGGAAATAATACCTTTATTCAAGACCGAGTAACTGGAGAATTCCTTGCTGTCCTCGCAGGCGTTAACCGGAGTTTAATCTCTGCGGCAGATTTCACGACTAATAACTCCAGTGTAGTTCCCAGTCCTCTGCCTGGGCCTTCGATTACTGCTTATGCTCTGACTGCAAGTAATAGAATTGTAGGATTTAATACTTTTGCTCCGGGAATCACGCTTAGAGATGTGTCGGTGACGGGGCTAGAATCTGGGGAAAGCTTGGTTGGTATTGATTTCCGCCCTGCTAACGGTCAACTCTTTGGTTTGGGTAGCAGCAATCGGTTGTACAGGATTGACCCGACGAGTGGGGCGGCGACTGCGGTGGGAACAGCACCCTTTAATCCAACTTTGACTCCTGGGACTACTGGTTTTGATTTTAATCCAACTGTCGATCGCATTCGGGCTGTGAATGAGGCCGATCAAAATTCACGGCTAAATCCTGATACTGGGGGAGTTGTGGATTTCAACACGACTACCGATGGTATTCAACTAGACGGAAGTTTGGCTTATGCTAGTGGCGATCGCAACTCTGGGGCAAATCCGTTGGTGGGGGGCGCAGCTTACACTAATAACTTTGCCGGGGCTACGTCAACCACACTGTATGCGATCGATAGTAATTTGGACGTTCTGGTGCGGCAAGTTCCACCTAATGATGGCGTACTCAATACCGTTGGATCGTTGGGTGTTGACGCTTCTAGCGTTCTGGGATTTGATATTAGAAGCGTTGACGGTCAGCAGTCGGGTTATGCAGCCCTGAATGTTGGCGGCGTTTCGAGTCTGTACAATATCAATTTGACCACAGGTCAGGCTACGGCGTTAGGTCAAATTACCACTGGGGAAGCGATCGTTGGTTTAGCATTGCCTTTGCCTACAGCTTATGCGGTTACAGGTAGAGATGGAGCTGAAAGAATTATCGGCTTTAATGCCGCAGCACCGCAAGCAGTCCTTACCGATGTTGCTGTTACTGGTTTACTGTCTGGGGAAAGCTTGCTGGGGATTGATTTCCGCCCTGCTACGGGTGTACTTTACGGTTTGGGTAGCAGTAATCGATTGTATGCGATCGATCAAGCAAGTGGCGTAGCAACTGCGGTGGGAACCGCACCTTTGAACCCAACTCTTGCACCTGGGGCGACTGGTTTCGATTTCAATCCGACTGTCGATCGCATTCGGGTTATCAATGAAGCAGATCAAAATGGGCGGCTGAACCAGGAAACAGGGGCAGTTGTAGATTTTGATACGCTGATTGGGGGTGTCCAATTCGACAGAAATTTGGCTTACGCTGCTGGCGATATCAACGCTGGGGCAAATCCTACGGCGGTGGCCGCAGCCTATACTAATAACTTTGCTGGGGCTACGTCAACCACACTGTATGCGATCGACAGTGGTTTAGATGTTCTGGTAAGGCAAGTTCCGCCTAATGAGGGTGTACTTAATACAGTTGGTTCTTTGGGCGTTGATGCTTCTCGCATACTTGGCTTTGATATTACTCCCAATGGGAATGCGATCGCTGCCCTTGAGGTAGGAGGCGTGTCAAGTCTATATAATATCAATTTGACAACAGGCGCAGCTACGGCGATCGGTCAAATTGGCAACGGAACTTCCGTCAAAGGTTTGGCGTTGACTTTGATTTAATGTCCGCTAATGGCTAATAGCTAATAGCTAATAGCTAATACTAAATCGGGCTTCAATGCCCGTTTTTTAGTCCGCGCAGGCGGACTTTGTTTGTTTAGTAGCGGTTTCAACCGCCGAAGGTTTTGTTGCAGTTTCCTTCTCGATTATGCTATATTTTGAGCAAAAAACAAGATGTTTTCACAAGTTTTTTACTTATTACGTTCTCGTTCTGATGGTAAATATCTAACTGCTCATCCCAATCAAGATACAGATGAGAGTTATTTGTTAATGTTTCGCGAAGACTTTGAGGCTCTAAGCTATCTAAATAAATATGGTGCAGATGTAGCCGATCGCTTTGGAGTCGAATCTATTTCCGGTTCTCAATTACAAAGCTTGCTCAAACGTTGGGGATTTAATGGTGTTGGCATTGTTGAAGATCCATTGTTGCCAAGAGTTGAGTTTTTAATAGTTAGTTAGTTCCAGATTAGGCTGATGAGTAAAAGGCTTGCAGCCTAAAAGATGTCAAGTGGGTGAAAGCTTACGATGCAACTTTAAATATTATAACACAATTAGGATTTAGGAAACAGTGCGTAACGCCGCCCTCTGGGCGGTAAAGATATTGCCCAGAGGGCGGCGTTACGTATTATTTACCAATGCAAAATCTACTAAAAATCCGATCTAAAACTGATTCTGTTACTCCTTCTCCGGTGATTTCTCCTAATGCTTGAATCGCCCCCCGTAAATCAATTGTCCAAAAATCCAAGGGCAATTGATTGTTAATTGTATCCGCGCATTGTTCCAGAGAAATTTTTGCCTTAGTTAATGCCGCTGCTTGTCTTTGATTAATGGCTAAGTCTAAATTTCCAGCTTGTAAATCTCCCGCATTAACAGCAGTTAAAATTGCTTGTTCTAAATCTTCTATTCCCTGATTATAAGCGGCGGCGGCGAGAATTTTTGATTGGGGATTTTCGATTTTTGATTGAAGTATTTGTAAGTCATTTTCCGAGACTAAATCAATTTTATTAACAATTAAAATTACCGGGCGATGTTGAACTTGTAGGTAAATTTCCCGATCGCCCTCTGTCCAGCCCGCTGCGGCATCGATCGCCAATAACACTAAATCAGCAGACTCAGCCGCTTGACGCGATCGCGCTACCCCAATTTTCTCAACCCGATCCTCTGTCTCCCTAATTCCCGCCGTATCCAACACCTGAATCGGGATTCCACCCACCACTAACTGCGATTCCACGACATCCCGCGTTGTCCCCGGTAAATCCGTCACAATGGCGCGATCGCAGCGACTCCAAGCATTCAGCAAGCTGGATTTACCCACATTTGGCCGCCCCACGATCGCCACTTTCAAACCCGATCTCAACAATTCCCCAGACTCAGCCGTCGCCAAAATCCTTGACAATTCTGCCAAAATATGCTTAATTTGTAACGCGATCGCCCCTTCATCCAAGGGCGGTAAATCTTCCTCAAAGTCAATCCGCGCCTCAATTTCCGCCAACACATCCAGACAAGTCGCCCTCAACTCCCGAATCGGTGTAGCCAATTTCCCTTGTAAACCAGCTAAAGCAGCCTGAGCCGCAGCAGGCGATCGCGCCCCCACCAAATCCGCCACACTTTCCGCCTGACTCAAATCCAGTCGCCCATTCAAAAACGCCCGCAGGGTAAACTCTCCCGCCTGCGCCAACCTCGCCCCAGACTCCAGACACAACTGCAAAACCTGTTGTACCGCCATAATTCCCCCGTGACAGTGAAATTCCACCACATCTTCACGGGTATAAGAGCGCGGAGCCTTCATAATTAACAATAGAGCTTCATCTACCAATTGCTGAGATTGGGGATTGCGGATGTAACCGTAGAGAATGCGATGAGATTCCCAAAGTTGATTTCCCGGCGCGTGAAATAGGTTGTGGGCGATCGCGATCGCCTCGTCACCAGAAAGCCGGACAATACCTACGCTACCCTGTTGTGGAACAATCGCCGTCGCGATCGCCGCGATCGTCTCACCCATTCCCAATATCTCAGACATATTCCTCTCAATTGTTAACTGTTAACGGTTAACTGTTAACGGTTAACTGCTCTGTAATTATGTTTATACCACCAGATTTAATATCATAACAGTTTTCAATTACCATTAGCCATTAGCAATTAGCAATTAGCAATTAGCAATTAGCCCTTATCCAACTTAGTCCCACAATTCTTACAGAATCTAGCATCCTTATCATGTACCGACAAGCCACAACCATTACACACAGTTTCTACCTGATTAGCAGTTTTCACAAATTGCTTAATTAAATCACCCAATTGCCAAGGAATGAGGGCAATACCACTTAAAATCATCAAAACAGTTAAAAACCTTCCTGTTTCAGAAATCGGAGTCACATCACCAAATCCCACAGTTGTCATTGTAACCACTGAAAAATAAACCGCATCCAAAAAAGTATTAAACTTCGTAGCATTAACAGGATGTTCAACTTGATAAATTAAACCAGAGTAAACAAAGATAATTGTAAATAGAGTAAATAAAATCCTGGCAAAAATTACCCCGTCGTCACTGCTAATCCTAAATATAGAAATTTTGAATTCAAAAAAACGCAGCAGCCGCAAAATCCGAAACCAGCGAAATATACGAAGAAAGCTGATATTGACTACACCCAGAAAAAATGGTAAGATAGCCAATAAGTCAATTAAAGAGAAGAATTTAAAAACAAATTTAAGTTTTTCATCAGCACACCAAAACCGCACTAAATACTCAAAAGCAAAAATGATTAAAATAGCAATATCAAGAGCCTCAAGTTCAATCCTAACTGGTTCGGAAAGAGGGTAAGTTTCAGCAACGAAAATTCCTGAAGATAGCAGAATTAGCCCTGTAATAATTAAACTAACAGCCCTCCCCGCAGGAGTTTCAACATCTTCGAGATAAAATGCAATTTGTTGGCGAGTTAACATAAGTGGTATAATTGAAAAAAGCTTTATATTTTAAAATTCCAATTGGATAACAGCTATGTCATCAACTACAACATCTAAATTTTCCTCTGTTTACGGCCCAGTCAAGTCTTGGCGCTACGGGCGATCGCTAGGTATTGACCCCATCGGCCCAGTTTCGACCTGTTCCTTTAACTGCGTTTACTGTCAACTGGGAGAGATAGAAGTTAAAATCAGCGATCGCGCCATTTTTATCCCTACCAAGCAAATCTTAGAAGACTTACAATCCTTCGCGCCTTGGGATGTAGATAGCATCACCCTCAGCGGTAGTGGGGAACCGACGCAAGCTTTGAATTTAGGCGAAATTATCGCATCTGTCAAAAAATGCACCAACCGCGCGATCGCAGTATTGACCAACGGAACCTTACTTACTGACCCGCAAGTACGTTCCGAACTAGCTTTAGCCGACAAAGTATCAGTAAAATTAGATGCAGTTAGTAGCGATCGCCTCCAGCGCATCAATCGCCCCGTCGCCGGAATTGACTTACAAAGTATTCAGACCGGTTTGCAACAATTTCGGCAACAATATAATGGAGAGTTCGGTATTCAAACAATGGTTTTATCACCCTGGGATGCCATAACTAAAACAGAATATATCCGTTTAATGAAATCCTTAGCGCCTGCGGAAATTCAACTCAATACCCCCACCCGACCAAAGCCCTTAACTCGGCAATTAGATGGGAGAGGAAATCACACTGCTGAGGATCGTCCTTACCCCGTGCAAATTCTTAAATGTGTCAGTTCTAGCGAATTAGAAGCGATCGCAAATCAGATTCAGAAAGAAACTAACATCCCCGTGCGTTTTGCCCCGCACACACTTTAGTAACGCCGCCTTCTAGGCGGTTTCTTTACCGCCTAGAAGGCGGCGTTACACATAGTTTTGCGTAAGTCCTACAGATGTTACGTCTCATTTAAAGATATCATTAAAGTTGAGTTGACAAACGCAACCCAACTCTGTAAAGACAATAGCCCCACTAACTGTTTACTAAAAATAGCAACTTTCTTAAATCGTAGGAAGGAACAAAAACCCATGACCGTACAATTAATTAAAGGTGGCAGATTCAATCTTTCTCAAGAAGTACCGAATTTAAAGAAACTAGCGATCGCCTTGGGTTGGCAAGCCAATCTAGCAGGTAAGAACTGTGAAATTGACGCTTCAGCATTTATGCTAGGAACAGATGGCAGAATCCCCCACGAAGACTATTTAGTATTTTACAATAATACTAAATCCCTTGACGGTTCTGTGAAACAATCAGCCACCGATAACTATTCGCCCAGAAAAGGATACATCAATACGCTTTACGGAGTTGATTTATCCAAAATGGATACGGCAATTGAACAGATTGTACTAATTGTTACTATCCACGATGCCGAGTCAGTAGGTATGAATTTTAGCAAAATTTCTAATGCTTTTATCAGTCTCTATGATAGTCAGACAAAAGTTGAATTAACTCGCTATGAATTAAAAGAGAATTTTACAGTCGAGACAGCCTTAGAATTTGGACGCTTATATAAAAAGAGTGGAGACTGGAGGTTTCAGGCCGTAGGACAAGGATATAAATCTGGATTGCGGAGTTTTGTTGAAAAGTATTATGTAGAAAAGTGACGCGATCGCCATATTTAGCAGCTTGATTCTTCTATAATCTCTGTAAGGGTTGTAAAAAGGCGATCGCAATGACTAGAAGCTTTGCGAACCCGCTCAACATTCAACATTTCTAACAGCTTAGAACCGTGTTATATCTTGTGATATTCGCCTTTTGATTTTGTATCACGGGTAGCAGCTTTCAAGCTTGGTTCTAACGAATCCTTGTCAATCGTTTCTACATTGAGATTTTTAGGAATAGAATTTTCTTTAAATCCCTGACCATAGAATTTTTTTAAAGCCTCAACATCAGCAATAAACCAAGCCTCCATCGCTTGAACCATGAGATGACAGTGAGTATCATCAACTCCTGGTGCATCCCAATTATCCCTAGACTTCAAATGTTCCCAAGGTGTTTGCTTTTTTATAGCCGCTTCTGAATCAACAAGTAGGATAATAAAGGCATCAGGGTGATCTTCCAAAGCATTTTTAAAATCCCTGAAAGCATTGTTGCGAGAACCACACATGATGATCTTCCATCCTATTTTTTTACTCCGCACAATCTTTATAATTGGGTTAAAAAAACTGCTAAATCCTTGTCGAAGCAAAGTTTTTGTCTCCTCACTATCACCACCGCCTTCGATATAAATCCGAATCTCCTTTACCATCTATTACCCCCGATTTCCCCCATCCGCCAGAGGTCTCCGAGAGTATAATTTTCTAGCCATTTTTTCAATCTTTCAGAATCGAGACGGCGTAGGTGACTTCCCCTTTCATCTTGCTCGCATACTAACACTGACTCCGGCCTAAGTGTAGAAACTAAAGCATGGGAATGAGTTGTGACAATCAATTGTGTACGCTGTGAAGCTTCGATTAGCATTTCAGCAATGGTAGGTAAAATATCTGGATGTAAACCAATTTCCGGTTCTTCAATACAAATAACTGATGGTGGAGTAGGATCTAGCAGTAAAGCCATTAAGAACAAATAACGCAGTGCTCCATCTGATAGACGAGTCGCAGGGATTGGCTGACTTGAGCCGGTTTCCCGGATAAATATTTGGACAGTTCCACCATAAATCTTGATACTAATTTCTTCGGCTGCACTGTAGAACTTCTTTAAGCTTTCAATAATCTGCCTACTTCCTAATTGATATTGTAAGTTATTCAAAACCAAGCCTAAGTTACTACCATCTTCGAGAAGAGGATGTTCAGGTAAGTCGGTTTGTTGAGCTTTTCTCGCTACTGAATCTTTGCCTGTCTGCCAGTTTCGATATAAACTAATCTCAGAAAACATTTTACCTAAATATGATATTTCTGGGTACTGTTCTGGATCTTTTCTTTGAGATAAAATAGATTGATCTGTAAGAATATCCTCTCGCCGTATAGTTCGTATTCTTCTCTCTCTATTGCTCTCATCTTTCACGTTGATAACTGTGCTACCTTGTCGATCGCGAAAGTAGAATAAAGGTTTAAATTCCAATCGGATAGGGGAAATGTCTTGTACTATCTCATCTACAACTTCCAGTTTTTGACCATTTATAGTAGTAAAACTAATTTGATATTGTAGAGGCATTAGACCTTCTGGGTAATCCAAAATAGCTTCAATTTTTGCTATAGGAATATCTTTTCCACCTTTCCACAGAAAATCACTAATCCCGCCCCCTTGTCGAATTGGGGCCACTAGGTCTGTAGGCAATGCTTTCAAAATTCCAATAGCTTCAATCAGGTTAGATTTCCCAGAGGCATTAGGGCCAATCAAAACATTAAGAGGTTGCAATTCTATTTCTTCCTCCTCACTACCATAAGAAAGGAAATTTTGCAGTCGCAGCGAGTGAATAAATCTTTTACCTTCCACCTTGTCCTCCCATGCCAATTTTCAGCTATTATAAACTCTGAAGCTTTCTTTACTCCGAGAACCATGCTGCTCAAATCTACCACCCGGCATATCCGCATCTACACCGCCACCCTCGAAAACAACGAATTCGTACCTAGCGCAGACTCTCTTACCCTTGATGTCGATCCAGACAACGAACTAAACTGGACTACCGAAACCATCAATCAGGTTTACCGAAAATTTGACGAACTCGTGGACAGCTATAACGGCGAAGATTTAATAGAATATAACCTCCGCCGCATTGGTTCTGAATTAGAACACCTCGTGCGATCGCTCCTACAACAAGGCCAAATCAGCTACAACCTTAATAGCCGCGTCCTCAACTACAGCATGGGACTTCCCCAAGTTGACTCCCAGATCAGCGTCTAGCAAATCAAGAAGGAAAAGGAATAGAAGATGCAGCCCCCTCGTCCTCCTCTAAAGGCGGGGGAACAAAATTATCGATCGCATCCGCTAAACCTTCCTCCCCCTGGCTTAAATCGCTCAAATCGCTACTCCCTTCCTCTTTTCCCTCAGCATTTTTAGCTTGCTGGCGCTGCAAAAACTGTTTCATCGCCACTTTGCGGTTAGTCATAAAGCGCCCCCAGGAACCAGGGAAAAACTGATCCAGGGTTTCAACGATCGCCCAAACCTCAAGATTCATCATTTTGTAGTACAAACCATGAGAATGCTCAAGCGTAGTCAGCAACTCGTCAACCTCTAGACTGGGGAGAACTTTTGGATCGGATAACTTTTTTGGTGAGGGGCTGGAATCGGGAATGGGCATAATTTACCTTTTTTAATGCCTGTTTCGTTTTGTTGAGCTTTGTTTCAATCCCTGATCGCAGAGAGATAATTCTCCGTGTCGTTTTCCCCCTTAAATCATATCATTGCCATATATTCTTATATTCTCTAGATGCGATCGCCAAAATTAGAGATCGCAAGGAATTAAAAGACCAGAATTGGCTAGAATAGTTCAGATCAGCACTAGGCTGAGAGGCGTGAGGAACCCCTATGCAGTACGCTGTGCCAAAACATTACTTGTGGGCTATCGGTGAAGGGATAAAAGCCTGTCGGCCTGGAGAGCTGATAGCGGGTCGCTACTTGTTCAAAGGCGACCGAATTCTGCTCGATACTCAATCCGAACAATTTCCCGAAATGCCCGAAGACATTCCGGGCTTTATCACACCCTATCTGAGGCTGTTTCCCCATCGGCTCCACGTACCCGAAGTTTACGGATTAATACCGCGAACCGTCACCAAACTCGGCTCGGACATCTGGCTATTGGAAAACGGCCCGCTATCGACAACTGGCGAAGGTTTAATGCCAGAATTAGCGATCGCCTGGAAAAACGGAACAGCCATGCGCCAACTATCTTGGCTATGGCAAATCGCCCAACTCTGGCAACCGTGCAGCTCTCAAGCAGTCGCTTCTACCCTACTTAACCCCCAACTATTGCGAGTAGAAGGGCCCTTAGTCCGGCTATTAGAATTACAGTCAGATCAAAAAGCCCCAAACCTTTCTCAGTTGGGCCAATTATGGCAGCAATGGGCTGGCAGTGCCCACCCCGCGATCGCCAGTTTTTTAAGACAACTGTGCCAGCAGATGACCGCCGGTCAACTGCGGACACCCGAACAACTGATTAGCCAGCTAGATAAAGCTCTAGCCTTATGTGGGCGATCGCTCGATCGTACAATTCACATCGCCACCGGCACCGACACCGGCCCCACCCGTTCCCACAACGAAGACGCTTGCTATCCCCCCAATGGTACAGCCATTAAGGTATCCCCAGGCTCAGAAGCCTGCGCGATCGTCTGCGACGGTATTGGTGGACAAGACGGAGGGGAAGTCGCCTCCGAACTTGCTGTTACTACACTCCGCGATCGCGTACAGCAAATGCTGCTGCACCCCGCCAACTGCGACCCACAATCCCTAATTGGCAAACTCGAACGCTCTGCTTGCGCCGCTAACGATGCCATCTCCGGCCGCAACGACAGCGAACATCGGCAACTCCGCCAGCGCATGGGCACTACCGTTGTCATGGCCCTAGCCCACGCCCACGAACTCTATATCTCCCACGTCGGAGATAGTAGAGCCTACTGGATTACCCGCGACAGTTGCCGCCAAGTTACTCTCGATGATGATGTCGCCTGTCGCGAAGTCCGGCTCGGTTACGCTCTCTACCGGGATGCCTTACAGCAAGTAGCAGCCGGAGCCCTCGTCCAAGCTTTGGGCATTACCTCCTCAGCAAGTCTCCACCCAACTGTACAGCGCTTTCCCTTAGACGAAGACTGCATTTTTCTCCTATGTTCCGACGGTTTGAGCGATAAAGACCGGATTGAGGAATGTTGGGAAACTGAAATTCTCCCAATCTTAAACGGCGCTAATAATGTCGCGAAGGTTAAAGATCGATTAATTGAAATAGCTAATACTAGAAATGGTCACGATAATGTAACGATCGCTCTGATATATTGTCAAGTAAAACCGAAAGAAGAAGGGAGTACGCTGACAGAATTATCCATCGCTCCCTTGGACGTTACCACTTATTTTACTGAAGAAGAAAACGATGCCGCCCCCAACTTTAGCATCCACAACGCGGGGGGCAATTCTTCCCTGAAAACCCAGTTTTTCCCCCGTCCCAAAACTCAAAGCCCACTGCCTTATTTACTAGGTATTTTGTTACTATTGGGATTGGGAGGACTGCCTTTAGCTTATTTTTTTAACCAAGATTTTAGTGAAGCTGCCAATGGCTGGTTTAAGGGAATTTTGCCTGAAAAACCCGTCATAGATCCAGTTACCTCATCGCCAGCAAGTCCAGTTCCTACTAATGCTGTCTCCTCTTTTAAACCCGGAGATTTGATTGAAGTTAAAGCAAATTCGGGAGCAAAAAGCGATCCCTTAATTTTGAATACTGAGTTCGGCAAATCTGAGGTTAAAGGCATACTCCCTGTGGGCAGCATTTTGCAAGTTATAAACACCGAATCTAATGAGCAGGACACTTGGCTAGAGGTAAAAATTTGCTCTCTTCCTGGCAATGGCAACTCAAGCCAAATTAAGCTAAATAGTCCTAAAAGTTTAGCAAAAATTCCTAAACAGCCGATTAGGTCATCTCCCTCTGTAGCCTCTCCTAGCGCTTCCCCTTCAATCAAAGCAAACCTTGAACCCGAAACTTCAAAGTTAACACCGGGAGAAACAGGATGGATTAAAGAAGAAGAGTCAACCTTTAAGATTGACCCCAATCTTGAACCTAACTTACTTCAAAAATGTAGCAGTTAGTAGCAGTTAACACTGTTAACAATTACCAAAATAAACGCAGATGACTAAAAATAACTAAATTCATCTGCGTTCGTCTGGGGTTAAAAGTTCAAAATCTCTAGGATTCCCACTTAGCAGCAACAAGCTCAGCCAAGTCAACAACCCGCTGACTGTAGCCCCACTCATTGTCATACCAAGCGATTACCTTCAGCATATCGCCGTCTAGAACCAAAGTCAGACTAGCATCAACAATCGAAGAAGCATCATGTCCCCGATAGTCAGAAGAAACCAAAGGTAAGTCACTATATTCTAAAATCCCCTTCATCGACCCTTCCGCCGCTTCTTTGAGAACTTCATTTACCTGCTCAGCAAAAGTCTTTTTCTGTATCTGAGCCACAAAATCTACCACAGACACATTCGGCGTAGGTACGCGCATTGCTATGCCATTGAGCTTACCCTTAAGTTCAGGAATAACCAAAGCTACAGCTTGAGCAGCACCCGTAGAAGTCGGCACAATATTCATTGCCGCCGCTCTTGCCCGCCGCAAATCTCGGTGGCTGGCATCCAACAAACGTTGATCGCCAGTATAGCTGTGGGTAGTAGTCATTGTGCCCTTAATGATGCCGAAGTTATCGTTCAACACCTTAGCCACAGGAGCCAGACAGTTAGTTGTACAGCTAGCATTGCTGATCACTGTATAACTATTGTGAGTATAGGCATGGTCGTTAACGCCCATAACGAAAGTCCCAACTTCAGGGCCTTTACCAGGAGCCGTAATTAACACCTTCTTAGCACCCGCAGTCATGTGTTTCGACGCGCCAGCTTGGTCTACAAAAACCCCCGTTGCTTCGATAATTAAATCAATGCCCCAATCAGCCCAAGGCAAGTTTAGTGGATTGCGATCGCTCACGCATTTCACTGTCTTGCCATTGACGGTTATAGAATTTTCATCGGTAGTGATGTCTACACCCTTCAACGTCCCCAGCATCGTGTCATACCTCAGCAGGTGAGCGTTGGTTTTTGGATCTGAGGTGTCATTGATAGCAACTACATCCAATTGGCTGTTTTCGCGCCCCAGCCAGCAGCGCATAAAATTACGTCCGATGCGTCCAAAACCATTGATCGCGACTCTAATCACCTTGTACCTCCTAACGACAGCAGCGCCTAGCTTAGGCTTTAAATTTTGGAAAAATTTAATAATTAACCATGACCCAGATCATATCGCAAAGGGCGATCCCTTCTAACTTTTTGTCTGTATCAAAAATTGCTCAACAAATTAGTTAAGCCGATCCATTAGGTTTGAGGCCGAGCTTGATAAAGCTTGAGGGCTGTAATGTAAGTTCTGACAGTTTCCGGGACTAAGTAGTAGAGGTCACGCTCTTCGAGGCAATATTGGCGGATCAGACTTGATGATATTCCGTTCCAGGGCATTTCTAGCACTCCGCAGCGGATCTGCACTCCCAAAACTGCCATCTGTTCGACAACATCTCTGGGATCGAACTGAGTCCCTTGCCGATCCCCGCTTTCGCCTTCTTCCTGAAAAGGGCGTGGTGCTACTAACCAGTAACACAATTTGCCGATTTCCTGACATCGATGCCATTGAGGAAGAGTTTGGAAAGCATCTGAGCCAATAATCCAGTACCAATGAGTATCTGAGTAGGTATTTTGGAGGTATAAAAAAGTTTCAATTGCGTAGGAAGTACCAGTGGGATCGTCCTGTTGAGGCGATAGGACAAAATCTGGGCGATCGGCGATCGCTCTCCTTACCATTTCCCGTCGCTGAACCAAATTCGCCAATACTCGCCGCGATTTGTGTGGGGGGCTGGGATCGGGAACCCAGATTACTTTGTCGAGACCAAATTGACTCACAGCCTTCTCTGCCATCGATAAATGCCCCCAGTGAACCGGATCGAAAGTCCCTCCAAAAATTGCTATTTTTCCCATAGAAGATGATACTGTTAGTAGACCAGTGTGGGGTTACACCCCTCATTTTCGTAAAAACCGAACTCCTAGCGCGGGAACGTGCGAGAATGCAGGAGTAGGCGAGTACAGGTCTATATTCCTGTAGGCCAGATTGCCAACCTATTGACCCAAATCCTGCGATCTCTGGTCTGCGATCTGCAACCTGTGACGATTCCTGATATTTACTGGCAAACAGGTCATATAGTATACAAGACAAACTATTCTAGAAGTCCGTAAAGCAAAAGGACGCGGAGTGTTTTGCAGGAAATCTCTAGCGAACTGTATCCTAGGAAAACAATTCTTGATATGATATCGCGTGTTATTGGCGTGGTGTGGTGTGTGAGGAGCGAAGATGCCGAGTTCTGTTGATTTCACCGGCAGGCCATTTCATTTCATAGGAATTGGTGGAATTGGAATGTCAGCCCTTGCCTACATTCTAGCTAAACGTAAGTTGCCTATTTATGGCTCGGATATTAAACCAAGCCATATAACTCAGCGTTTGCAAGCAATGGGTGCTCATATTTTTTGGCGACAAGATGCCAGCAATTTTGAATTATTTCAAGGGAATGTAGGTGAAAATGACGCGGGTTTCCAGTCGTCAGATGCCTCTAAAACCCTAGAAGCTATCAGTCGAGGTGGAGAATCTGCGCTCGCAGATTCAGCCGAAAATCGCAACGGCAAAGGCGCGATCGCCTCGTCGCATCTGGACTTACCCCAGGTGATCTGTTCGACGGCAATTCACCCGGCCAATGCCGAATATCGACGCGCCCTCGATTTAGGCTGTCCGATTTTTCACCGATCGGATGTGCTAGCAGCACTGATTCAGGACTACCAGAGTATCGCTGTAGCGGGAACTCACGGCAAAACTACCACTAGCAGCGCGATCGGCTTCATGCTACTAGAAGCGGGCATAGACCCGACGATCGTGGTGGGAGGAGAGGTCAATGCCTGGGAAGGTAATGCACGTTTGGGAAACGGGCCCTACCTAGTTGCTGAGGCAGACGAGTCCGATGGTTCTCTAGTCAAACTTGCACCCAAAATAGGGGTGGTAACGAATATAGAACTCGACCATCCCGACCACTACGATACCCTCGATCAGGTAATCGACACCTTTAAGATATTTGCCCAAAACTGTCAAATCTTAGTGGGCTGCATCGATTGCGATACAGTCAAAAACTCCCTTAAACCCAGTATCAGCTACAGCCTGGAAGCCGATCGGGGTGCTGACTATACGGTAGATAGCGTCGAGTATAGAGCAGATTGTACCATCGCTCGCGTTTGGGAGCGGGGTACTGCTCTGGGAGAAATGCAGTTAAAGCTACTTGGGCAGCACAATCTTAGCAATGCTCTAGCAGCAGTGGCAGTGGGTAGATTGTTGGGTTTAGAGTTTGCTGTAATTGCTAAGGCGATCGCAGGCTTTGAAGGGGCACGTCGCCGTTTTGAAGTTAGAGGTGAACATAACGGCATCCTATTTGTGGATGACTACGCTCACCACCCTAGCGAAATTCGCGCTACTTTAACATCAGCCCGCCTACGGATTGAAAATAGCAAATCCAAGCCCAACTCTAAAATCCCAAATTCCAAATCTAGACGGGTTGTTGCCATCTTCCAACCCCACCGTTACAGCCGCACTTTGGCATTTTTGCCAGAATTTGCCCAGTCATTTAGCGATGCCGACATCGTAATTGTCAGCGACATTTATAGTGCTGGAGAACCAAATACAGGGCAAATCAGTGGGGAAAAACTTGCAGATTTGATTGCGGAACATCACCAGCGGGTTTATTACCAACCGAGTCTCCAGTCAATCGCCAAGTTTTTGACAGAAATCTTGCGCTCAGGCGATTTGGCTCTGTTTCTCGGCGCTGGCAATCTCAATCAAATCATTCCAGAAGTGATGGCCTTTTACCAAGAGGCCCCAAGTCTGGGAGTTTCTGTTGTAGAGGGCGATCCCCGCAGTGGGCTGCCCGCATGAGTTACCTCATGCCGCCTGCTGAGAGCGATCGCTTACAAGTTGGGTCAATCAACTGTCAACAACGTCTTTAATCCGAGGCATTTAAGCATTTGTTATGATCGTGACTCTCTCCTCTGACTCCCCCACGAAGGACAACCGACGAGTGTATGCTCCGATTCCCCTGTCGGGAACTGGTTGCCAGATCAAATCTCAAGTCTCTTTGGCCCCGCTGACTTCTTTTCGAGTTGGCGGCCCTGCTGAATGGTACATTGCTCCCAGCACTCTCGAAGAGCTACAAGCAAGTTTCGATTGGGCTAGTTCGGAGGGAGTACCTGTCACCCTCCTGGGCGCTGGCTCGAATTTGCTAGTGAGCGATCGCGGCTTACCTGGTTTAGTCATCGGTACTCGCCACCTTCGCCACGTCCATTTCAACCCGGAAACAGGTCAACTCACCGCCGGATCGGGAGAATCAATCCCCCGCCTCGCTTGGCTGGCAGCTAAGCGCGGTTGGCAAGGGTTAGAGTGGGCAGTTGGCATCCCCGGCACTGTTGGGGGCGCTGTGGTGATGAACGCTGGCGCACACAGGAATTCTACCGCTGAGATTCTGGTTAATGCCTCCATCCTCTCATCCACCGGCAAGGTGGAAATTCTCACTCCCCAAGAACTCGGCTATCGCTACCGTACTTCGGCACTCCAAGGCAGCAACCGCCTTGTCACCCAAGCCACGTTCCAGCTACAACCAGGATTTGAAAAGGCAGTGGTGATGGCGGCTACCACTGAACATCTGAATCAGCGACGGACAAGCCAGCCCTACCATTTGCCCAGTTGTGGCAGTGTCTTCCGCAACCCCGGCCCGAAAACAGCAGGCTGGTTAATTGAACAAACAGGACTCAAGGGACACCAAATTGGCGGGGCTCAAGTCGCAGTCCGCCACGCTAATTTTATTCTCAACTGTGGTTGGGCAACAGCAAGCGACATCTTCCAACTCATCCGTTATGTTCAGGAACAAGTAGAAGAGCGATGGTCGCTATTGTTAGAGCCAGAGGTTAAGATACTGGGAGAGTTTCCTTTTTAGGGGAGATTAAGGGAGGAAGAATAAGTAGTCAATAAATTGTCTAAAACTGCCTAAAATAGGTTCTATAAAGCAGTGGCGGATTAGTAGCCAACACACAATCACAAAGCATTTATGACAAAATCGCAAGGATTTGGCTTCGGCCTCGGCAAAATGAAAGAACTAACTGAAGCTTTCAAAAAAGCTCAGCAGGTTCAAGAAGGAGCTAAAAAGCTTCAAGAAGAGTTGGATGTAATGGAAATTGAGGGAATTGCCGGCGGCGGCTTAGTCAAAGTTGTTGTTAGTGGCAACCAAGAACCCCGCCGCGTCGAGATTTCCCCTGATGCCCTTGGGGAAGGAGCAGATGTGGTTTCTGAACTCGTCACAGTAGCAATGCAAGATGCTTACAATAAGTCCACGATGACTATGCGGGAGAAGATGGAAGAACTGACAGGTGGGCTCAATCTCCCTGGACTCTAACTCATTCCCGATGAGTCGGGGAGATAGGGTGGCCCTTTCCGACTCGATTCTGGGGCCACCCTATGCAGGAAGAAGGGACTAGGGGCGCTTAGGCTAGGGACTAGGGAAAGAGGGGGGAGATGGGGGAGATGGGTAATTAGCAATTAGCAATTACCAATTAGCAATTACCAATTACCAATTTCTTAATTAATCAATGTCTTACAGATTATTGTTTGTTTGTCTTGGCAATATCTGCCGATCCCCATCAGCGGAAAATATTATGAATCACTTAATTCAGCAAGCAAATTTAGCCGATCGGATTATTTGTGATTCTGCCGGGACTGCGGGATATCATGTAGGCAATCCTCCCGATCGACGGATGGCGATCGCAGCTAGCAAGCGTGGGATCGAACTCCGAGGTAGTGCTCGTAAGTTTCAAAGGTCAGATTTTGATAATTTTGACCTAATTTTGGCAATGGATAAAGAAAATTACCAGGATATCCTTTCCCTCGATCCTGCTGGTAAATATCGCGATAAAGTGCGGTTAATGTGCGAGTTTTGTCAGCAATACGATTTGAAAGAGGTTCCCGATCCCTATTACGGTGGCCCAGAGGGATTCGATCGAGTAATTGATTTGTTGGTGGATGCCTGCGAGGGATTATTGCAGTATATTACCAAGGAAAAATTAACAGTTAACTGTTAACTGTTTCGGACTTTAAACTGAATAGCGATCGCATTTCACGAGACTTACTACTCTACCAAATGATGTTCCATAGCAAAGCGAACCAACTCAGCACGATTAGTGCGATCGCTTTTTCTCAACAAACTGCTAACATACTTCTCAACGGTTCGATGACTCAGATGAAGGCGATCGCCAATCTGAGCATTAGAAAGCCCATCTGTCAATAGCTGCAAAACATCTTTTTCTCGCTGAGTTAGACTCAGAGACTTCTCAGTAATATCCGATTCTCCCCCTCTTCCGCTCTCCCCCGCTCCCCCTCTCCCCTGCCCCCCCGCTCCCCTGCCCCCCTGCTCTCCTGCTTGTGCAATCAAGGCGTAGCGCTCCAGCAAAGAGCGGATCACAGCTCCTAATTCTTCCAACTCAAAAGGCTTTCGCAGATAGTTATCGGCCCCCAACTGATAGCCTCGAATCCGTTCCTGGGTACTCGTGCGTTCCGTCAAAAAAATCACAGGTAATAGGCGGAAAGCAGGCCGCAGCCGCACTCGCCGCACGAACTCATAACCATCCATTTCAGGCATAGTGACATCAGTAACGATGAGGTGGGGCTGATATTCCTCCACCAAATCCAGAGCCTCTTTCCCATTCTGCGCCGTTAGTACAGAGTAGCCGCAAATTTCCAAGTAATCGCCAATAGACAGGCGCGTTCCCAAATCGTCATCCGCAACAAGAACCGTCAGGGGCATGGGGAGAATCATAAGAAGGGGCTAGGGGCTAGGGAAGAAGGGGCTAGGGGCTAGGGGCTAGGGGCTAGGGAAGAAGGGAAGAAGGGAAGAAGGGAAGAAGGGAAGAAGGGGCTAGTGGCTAGGGGCTAGGGGTTAGGGAAGAAGGGAAGAAGGGAAGAAGGGAAGAAAGTAGAATTAAGAGTTTTAGGAAATCAGAACTTCCTAACTGCCTTGGCAGTTGATATAAAAATTAAGAATGTAAAATTAAAAACTAAAAATGCAGTAGAACACTTTTAATTTTTAATTTTATATTCTTAATTCTGTTGATAGCTTACAGCTATACTTCCAGGTTGGGCTAAATTTCCCTGTAACACCACGCCACGCCCATTTGCTGCTAGATGTCGCAGACTCTTATAAATCGTCTCGATTTGGTCAGGCGATCGCACTTTTTTAGCCAATGCTTCCAAAGATAGAGGTTTACCTTCCTCCTTGAGCACCGCCAAAACCCGCGACTGCAAATCCAAAACCACAGCGGCCGCCTTTTTCCCTGCTTCCACTCCTGGCTGATGGTAGGCATTAACATTAATTAGAAAACCATAAAGCCCTACAGCTCTTTCATAGAGAGCAATTAAAGCTCCTACAGTCCGGGCATTTACTTGAGATACCGTCACAGTAATCGAATCTCGGTGATTTTCATAGAGAGCTTGCCTAGTTCCTTGTAAGAAACCTGACAGATAATCACCAGAAGTAATGCCGGGGTCTACTTCTGGGGAAACCCCTTGGCGATCCTGCAAAACCTCAATAAAAGTGGCGAAGAAATTCGGTACTCCATCTCGTAACTGCTGCACGTAAGCGTGTTGGTCAGTGGAGCCTTTGTTACCGTAGACAGCAATACCTTGGTGAACAATATTGCCATCTAAATCCTTCTCCTTGCCCAAAGATTCCATCACCAATTGTTGTAAATAGCGAGAAAACAACAACAAAGAATCTTTGTAAGGCAACACTACCATATCTTTTTCCCCGCGCCCATTCCCGGCAAAATACCAAGATAAAGCTAATAGTGCAGCGGGATTGCCTTTGATATTCGTAGTCCTAGTAGCATTATCCATCTCCTTGGCTCCTCCTAGCATTCCACGAATGTCAATGCCTTGCAGAGCAGCAGGGAGGAGCCCTACAGCCGACAATTCCGAGGTACGTCCTCCCACCCAGTCAGCCATCGGGAAAGTTGCCAGCCAAGCTTCAGATTTAGCTAATTGGTCTAACTTACTGCCAGTACCAGTAACAGCAACCGCGTGCTTAGAGAAGTCAAGTTTCTGGGCGGCAAAAGCTTTTTGGACTTCAATCATGCCGTTGCGGGGTTCAGGGGTTCCCCCAGATTTAGAAATAGTGATGACTAGGGTACTAGCGAGTCGATCTTTTAACTTGTTCAGAAGGCGATCGATCCCAGTGGGGTCACTGTTGTCGATAAAATGAATTGCTAGGGGCGGGAAATCTGGGGCGAGAGCTTCGGCTACGAATTCAGGGCCAAGGGCCGAACCACCAATACCAATGGAAATAATATCGGTGAATTTGGGGGCAAAAGGCGGCTTGATATCGCGGCTGTGGACTTTTTGGGCAAAAACTTCGATTTGCTCCAAAGTCTCGACAATTTCTTGTTTAAATTCGGGCGAGGGGGCTAAATCTGGGTTTCGCAGCCAATAGTGACCAACCATACGATTTTCGTCGGGGTTTGCGATCGCGCCCCCCTCCAAAGCAGCCATATCCTTAAAAGCTCGATCGAACTTAGGCTTCATGCCCTCAAAAAAAGCATTATCAAACCCCATGCGGCTAACATCGAGGTAAAATTCCAGCCCAGAATGATAGTAGAGCCAATCTTGGTAGCGTTGCCAGAGTGCTGCGGCATCCATAGAAATTCTCTTTTTTATCGTTATTACTATTCGCTAGTCTACCGAAGGCAGTTTAAAAGACTATATCAGGAATTACTGAATGCTAATCCTAATTGCTATGCTCTTAATATCAATCCCGCTGCTCAACTGACGAGTGGGAGGGGAATAAAAAGCGGAACGTGAGCATGAACAAAAGGCTGACCAAAATACTAGGGCTATTTTTCTTAGCAGTCATAGTCTTTGGGTTCCTGGGGCGATCGCTTCAAAATCCTAATTTTGCCCAAAATCGTAATTTTGCCAGTATTCCCTTAATACAAATCAATTTTCCCCAACAAAGTGCTGCCGAAGTCAATACCTTCAGCAATAAATCCAGTCAAATCTATCTCAACGGCACTTGGCAATTTGCCCCAGCCATAGGCAACACTGACAAACCCCCTTCGGCAGTAAATTGGGGTACCATCTCGGTTCCCGGCAACTGGCAACAAGAAAAAAATGAGAACGAACCTGGTTTAATCGATCGCGGCAATGGCAATGCCTGGGAAAATTTCAACGCCAACACCCTCTCTAAAGCATGGTATCAGCGCACCATAGAAATTCCCAGCGATTGGGGTGGACGTAAAATCGTACTCGACTTAGCAAGAGTTAGTACCGATGCCGTTGTCTTTGCCAATGGCATCAACTGCGGCCAAATTGCCTGGCCTTACGGCACTGTCGATATTACCAAAGCCGTTAAACCGGGCAAAAACACGCTCTCAATTCTGGTACTCGCAGTCAGCAACGAAACAGAAAAGGCCGTAATTATGGGCCCAACGGAAATATACAGGGAAAAAACCAAACTGCAATCGCGGGGACTAATTGGGGAAGTGCGAATTTTCAGCGTCCCGCCTGGCCCCTTCATCAGCGACGTATTTGTACAGCCATCTACCAGAAAAAAACAAATCAAGTTGGACATCGAACTGATCGATGTCGCCCAAAACGGTAAAGTCCAGCTAGTCGCCCAACTCCTCGACCAAAACGGCAAAATCGAGAAAGAATTCACCAGTTCGGCAAATGTCCAGGCCCAGCGAAATCAAACTCTCCAACCAGTTTGGGATTGGGCAAATCCTCGCCTCTGGGATGTCCGTCAGCCTAACTTATATAACTTACGGCTGTTCGTCAAAGGCAGCGGCATTCAGGCTGAATTTAACCAACCCTTCGGCTTTCGAGAGTTTTGGATTGAAGGGCGGAAATTTTACTTAAATGGGACTGAGATTCGCCTGCGGCCGATACTTTTAGAGGATGAGTGGCAAGGTTGGAGCCCCGGTATCCCGGAAGCAGCGGACAGGATGATTGATGGTTATTTCTGGGCGGGTTTCAATATTGCTCAAATGTGGCCTTGGAATCACGATGAGAGGGGCCGATGGCACTTCCGGGAATTGTTTGCCGATCGCAGCGATCGCAAAGGTTTTCCCATTATCGCCCCAGCCTTAGATGCCACTTCTAAGGGCTATGCTGATATGTGGGACAAACCAACGGGTAAGGCTGTCTGGGAACCTCGAATGGTTAGGGATTTACGCCGCTATCGCAATCACCCATCGATTTTAATGTGGGGAAGTAGCCCGAATTTTTTTGGACATAGCGAAGACCAAAACCCGCGAAGAATTGGTAAGAAGAAGTTAGAAGGGACGATTAGTCAGGTGGAAGACGATCGCATGAAGCGGTTAATTCCTGTTGGGGACGATTTGGCAGCTACAGTCCAGAAATACGATCCAACTCGACCGGTATTATTGCACCAAGGCGGGGCAGCAGGAAATGTTTATGCTCTAAATTCTTACTTGAATATGATTCCGCTGCAAGAACGGGAGGAATGGATCTCGGAGTGGAGTCAAAATGGCGATATGCCTTATATGGTGGTGGAGTTTGGTACGCCGCTGCATACGACGATGATGCGGGGTCGCAATGGTTTTAGCGGTACTATTAATAGCGAACCTTGGATGACAGAATTTAGTGCGATTTATTTTGGCAATGAAGCTTATAAGTTAGAAACTCCAGCCTATCGCCAGAAAATTCGCGAGTTATTTGTCAAGGATCAAGAGTACAAGGGTTGGTTCGGTAAAGCGGAGTTGAATTTTGCGCCAGCTTTCCAAAAATTGCAGCAGTTATTTAGTACGAATACTTGGCGAAGTTGGCGAACTTTTGGGATGACGGGCGGGATGATTCCCTGGAATAATGGTCACGGATGGGAGTTTAATCAAACTGCTAATCAGAAGGTAGATTTACCCAATTTTGAGCCAGGCCGCAGAGGTGTTTATCTGAAGCAGGTATATAAGGGTTTGTGGTATAACTTCCGACCGGAAGTTAATACTATCCACCCAGGTGGTCAAGCAATTATGCAAAATGATGGCCCAACTCTGGCTTGGATTGCTGGTTCTAAGTCGGCCTTTGTGGCGAAAGACCATAGTTTTGCTGCGGGTGCAAAGTTAGAAAAGCAAATTGTGCTGATTAATGATATTAGGGCAAAACAGGATTTTTCATTTAATTGGCAGGTAATAGTTGATGGTAAAGAGTTAGGTTCTGGGAAAGATCGAGGAAGTATTGAGACGGCTAAAACGCTATTTTTTCCTGTGGAAGTAACGTTACCTGCAAGCGTTCAAAATAAAGTTGATGGGGAAATTCGTTTGAGTGCTAAGATTGGCGATCGCACTCACGAGGATCGGTTTAGTTTCCGAGTTTTTCCCAATTTACCCAAGGCTACGGGTACTGTAGTAACCTTTGACCCGGCGGGGAAGACTACAAAAATGTTGCAGCAGTTTGGCTACACTGTTACACCTTGGGATGGTTCGCAAACAGCATCGCTTTTGGTTATTGGTAGGGAAGCTTTTGCCAGCGGGCAAAAAATGCCTGGTGATTTAGAAGCTTTTGTTCGCAATGGTGGAAGGGCGATCGCTTTTATTCAACAACGAGATTGGTTCCAGAAATTAGGTTTCCGAGTTGCGCCGCCTTTGAGTCGCCGTGTTTTCCCAGTTGATGCTACATCAGCCGTGATGACAGGTTTAGATGCAGTAGATTTACGAGATTGGAGTGGAGAAAGTACGCTGATTGAAGCCTACCCAGATACGCGAAATTTGCGGGATAATCCTTATAAAAAATATGGTTGGCGTTGGGGGAATCGAGGCGCAATTAGTAGTGCATCATTGGAGAAACCGCACCGCAGTGGATGGCGACCAATTTTGGAATCAGAGTTTGATTTAGCTTATTCCCCACTCATGGAACTTGACTATGGGAAAGGACGGCTAATTTTGAATAATTTAGATTTGGAAGACCACTTTTCGTTAGATGCAGCGGCGGCTAAATTAGGTCAACAAGTTATCAGTTACGCTCAAAATTCTCCTCTATCTCCGAAGGTAGATAAAGTGGTTTTGATTGGCGGCGATGGCGAGGCGGGTTGGTTGGATAAATTGGGGGTAATTTATCAGAGAGGTAATTCATTTGCTGCTGACTCAGGATTGGTAATTGTGGGGGCGGATGCGAATATTAATGATGAGGATTTACGGCGTTATTTGAATCAGGGAGGAAAGGTATTTTTCATCCCTCGAAAATCGTCGGCGGCTGCTTTGGGCGTGCAGTTGCAAGAAATGAAAGATTTTGCAGGTTCGTTGAAGGTTCCTAGTTGGCCGGAGATGCGAGGGGTTAGTATTTCGGATTTGCGATCGCGCTCTTTTTACGATCATTGGTTGATTAAGTCTGGCGGTGAGGTAGCGGCTGATGGTTTGTTAAGTCGGGTTAAAGTTGGTTCTGGTGTGGCGATTTTTTCTCAGATTGACCCTGATGTTTTGACTGCTGATGTTAAGACTTATTTGCGGTTTACTCGGTGGCGACAAATCAGGGCAAATGCTCAGATTTTAGCTAATTTGGGTGCGAGTTTTAAGGTAGATAGTCATATTTTTAAGTCGGGTGAGAGTAAGGATTTTTATCACTCTGATTATCGGACTGATTTTGAGTTGGGGGATCAGCCTTATCGGTATTATCGGTGGTAGTCGGACGAAGGAATACAGTACAAGAGTTAATGAAGTTAACTCCTAATAAACGTCGCTTTTATCAACTTAGTATACGGGCTATAACCCTTATTCATTATACGTTGTAGCCTTCTTTGTCACCCTCCAAGGGAGTTGTCAATGTAGTCTGATAAGGGTCTGTATTAATATTATTAATGTCTCTAAGATTTTGTGGGAAAGATTGTTTTATTTGTTCAAGGTAACTAATGGTGTCTTTTAAAGAAAGTTCGTTTGACTGATTTAATAAGTATCCACTAATTTTCCCTTTTCTTTTACCAATTTCTGCTAGTAATAATTCTTGAAAATTTTTAAGAAAATCGAGTTCCTCAACTAAATATCTAACAATACTTTCATGTGAGGATGTATATCTTATTTTTAGACAATAAAAAATATAATTTATTATATTTTTATCTTCATTAGACGACATTACAATTAAAACTGTATTCATAAAATCTTCTGGTGGTAAATGTTTAAAAATAGGATAATCATAATAATTCTCTTTTTTAGGATCTGAACTACCTGGAGCACATATTATGGATTGAAGATCGGTAATATTATTTTGCATAATCTTCAGTATCTTGTTCGCCTCACTAGGCATATTTTGAAGCCTTACTTCTTCTTGAATTTGTTTAATATAATTATCAAAATCTCGAAATTCTGGATAATTTTTTGCTATAAACTCACGACCCATATAAGGAACGAAGGTATCCTTATACTTTATATCTAGCTTGTTCGATGTGTTCAATACATCAATATATTTTTGGGCTTCCTTAATAATATCTGCCTTGCTTTTGCTATAGATCCCAGCATCAGAAAACACTAAAAATAATCCAGTAATATGTTTGATTATTGCAATATTTTCAATTTTTTTATCTATAAAATATTCTGACTCAACTTGATTAAGTATTTTCTCAAAGTCTTCATCAGTATGTCTAGTATAGTCGTACAATTTTATCCAATTAGGGGTATTTTCATTATAAAAATATTTGCTATTTGGCATTAATTTCTCTAAAATCTCCTGATCGATAATGCCTTTATCAAAAAAAAGTTCCCACCATAATAAGCTAGGAAACAATCCGGCAAAAGGTAAGACTCCTCCTAAAGAAGCGATATACATATTATAAATATTGATATACTTTTTAAATATTTCAAGAAAACATTGATTTTTTTCTGAATTGGCATTATTTTCTGCTGAATTAGTATGTGCCTTATGTATTTCTAATACTAATTCTTCACCTAATTCTCTGTCTATTTGGCTAATATTTTCCGGCTTGAGTCTTCCATAAGAAATTTCAATAGAAAAAATACTCAATAATTCTAAAACTTCTTTTAGTAACTCTGCTTTATTCTGAGCTTTTTCTGGTAAATTTTCAAAAAGCCTCTCAAAATCTAAACCTATTTGGTTCACTATTCTTAAGTTTTTACACTCTGCTTGTCTATATAATTCTTCAATCAAGCCTATATTTTTTAATAAGAATTCTTTGGTGTTTTCATTTTGTAATTTATTAATAAAACAGTTTAACGCGCTTTGAATATCAGGATGAACTTCAAAAGTTTTACTAATTAATTTTTCTTTGACTTTTCTATACTTTTCTTGATTAATTATTTTATCTTCATCAGCAATAATGACAACTTTTAGATATTCAGACTCAACAAAACTATTAATATAGCCTAAAATACTTTCGATTTCTATACCACAGCGTTCTAAATCATCAAAAACCAAAATACTATATTGTGAATCTTTAACAACAGATGGATTCATTAAATCTTTGATACTTATTTCTGGTAAAGATGGTTGTACATTTCCGTCAAATTTTTTATCGGAATTTGTATCAATATTTACTACCCATTTGGATAACAAGCCCTTCAAAACTTTTCCTGCTATTTTTGCTCCTTTTGACGAGAGGATAGGATGTATTTGTTCAAACAAAAGATCGTCTATTTGAGAAAAACTATTGACTCCATAAAGGCTAACGTATAAAGGAGTTTTGCTTCCTTCTTTGAGCTTTTGAATATCTTTGAGCTTTTGAATATACCGATTTATAAACCATGATTTACCACAACCCCATTGCCCTTTAAGTAGAACTGCAAATTGAGGAGAATAAGTTAAATTACAGTAATAATCTAAGTATTCTTCAATATGCTTATTGACTTTAGAAATAGGCTGATTGTTTGTACTAATTAATTGGTCTGGCATAACTTTTTTTGCTCGTCAAATAAATAAATTCTGCAAGCTCAGTGCGATCGCGCACCTTCAATACTTAACATTATCCCACTTTTATTGCATAACTACCAATACTCTGGACACTTTTTAATCGGCAATGGTAGAATGCGAGTTTTGGACTCCAAGCTCGTCGGGTAGGCGTAGCCAGCCGAAGGCATCGCCAATGGTAGAATGACAGTTTCAGCCATTTCTATAAAAACTGTCAGGACTATCGATCGCCAATAATCTTATTAAATAGTTTCTAATAGGAATATCAAGCATGAATTTTACAGAAAAAAAGACCTTCTGGGCGATCGCAGATCCCTTATTTCGATTGCTTCTTGCTTCGCTATTGCTATTCGGATGTCAGCAACCGCCGAAAGTTAAGCGACAATTAGAACGCAGTCAACAAGGAATGGTAGTTTCAGCCGATCGCATGGCGACTGAAGCAGGAGTCGCCATGCTACAAAAAGGCGGTAATGCGGTGGATGCAGCGGTAGCGACGGCTTTGGCAATTTCAGTAGTTGAACCATTTTCGGCTGGTATTGGTGGCGGTGGATTTTTGCTGTTACGACGGGTAGAAACTGGAGAAGTACAAGCTTTAGATTTCCGCGAAAGAGCTCCTAAATTAGCCGATCGCGATATGTATCTTGATAGTAAAGGTAAGCCCATTAAAAGGGCAAGTCTAGACGGATATCTGGCGGCGGGAGTACCTGGTACGGTGGCTGGATTATACAATGTGCAAAAACTTTACGGGAAATTACCTTGGGCTGATGTGGTATCTCCGGCTGTAAGTTTAGCAGACAAAGGGTTTGTGGTGACAGAACGTTTTGCGAAGTTCTTTGAGTATCGTCAAAATGCGATCCAAAATAATCCAGGGGCACGCAAAATTTTTACTAGAAATGGTACTTTGTATAAAAAAGGTGAGTTGCTGGTACAGCCAGATTTAGCTAAGACTTTACGCGCGATCGCCCTCGCTCCCCAAAGTTTTTATACTGGAAAAATTGCACAGGCGATCGCCACTGATATGAAAAAAAATGGGGGTTTAATTACTCTCGAAGACCTGAAAAACTATACTCCAATTTGGCGTAAACCTGTTTGCGGAAACTTCCGACAATATCGAATTTGCGGAATGCCACCGCCTTCTGCCGGTGGCATTCAACTACTAGAAATTTTGAATATAATTGGCGATCCTAATTTGTCAGATTGGGGGCGAGAAAATCCCGATACTTTGCATCTATTGGCAGAAGCGATGCGAATTAGTTATGCTGACAGAGCCAAATATTTGGGCGATCCAGCCTTTGTAAGAGCCCCTGTAAAATCCTTGATAAGTCCTATTTATGCTGCTAAACGTCGCCAAGAAATTGACATGAAACGCGCTCGGCTTTCCAGTGAGGTAAAACCGATAATAGATCCGAAAAGCGGGAGATTACCTGCTAAGGAGTCTCCAGAAACGACGCATTTAACCGTAGTCGATCGCGATCGTAATGCTGTAAGTTTAACATTTACAGTGAATGGGGCTTTTGGTGCGGGTACTGTAGTAGCAGGTACGGGAATTTTGCTCAATAATGAGATGGATGATTTTGCTGTTGCACCAGGGGCCTCGAATTTGTTTGGTTTGGTAGGGGGAGAAGCGAATGCGATCGCCCCTGGGAAAACTCCTCTATCCAGTATGACACCTACAATTGTTACTGAAAATGGTCAATTGCGTCTCGCTACTGGTGCTCCCGGAGGTAGCACTATTATTACTACTGTATTACAGATAATTTTGAATGTTTTAGTTTACGATATGGATGCCAGTGCAGCCGTATCTGCACCTCGTATTCATCATCAATGGTTGCCAGATCGGTTAATGGTAGAAAGTGGAGGTTTTTCTGAGAAAATCTTGCAAGATTTACAGCGGCGAGGACATCAGATAGAAGAAAGATCGCCTTGGGGAAATGCGAATTTAATCGTTGTCACTCCTGACGGGTGGTTAGAAGGAGCCGCCGATCCCAGAGGTGAAGGAGTGGCAAAAGGGAGTGGGATGTTATAATAAATTGTAGCACCTGAGTAATAGATCGCTCGACTTTAACCCTCTACATTCTTAAGCCTAATCTACAAGTCAAAATGACGTTTAAAGCGGGTATCTAATTTGTCAGATTTTTTTTGATTGCAGGTAAAGCATAGTGTATGCAAATTACTGATATCGTTAGTGCCGCCGCGAGCTAGGGGAATGATATGATCTATGGTAAGTTGTGTTTCTAGGAATGTTTTACCGCAGCTTTGGCATTGGTATTTATTGCGATCGAATACATATTTTTTGACTTCTGGGGGAATAGGAATTCTAGGGGTTTTAGTCATAAGTTTTTCTGTACAGTTACGACCTAGATCGGAAGATTGGCCAAGCTATCGATATCTCCGACCTTGAATATTAACGAAGTTAGTCAATATGATGATAGCAGCGCTGTAAGCACAATTCGCATCCGCTAATAGTATAGATGAGTTCGATTGTTTGCGAGATACCACCCTTGGATATCTTCCGCCTTGTGTCCTAACTGCCTTGGGCGCTGCTACAATATTGCTTAACTTAAGATTGAAATCTTGGCTACAGGTAGCTGTGTCCTCAAGGCTGTGATACCTTGATAAGATGGTTAGACACTGCCCTACCCAGCTCAAGGGCTACCAAAGTTCAAAAATTGAATTTAGCATTTGGTTACAGATGAAGTTACTTGCTCCAAAAAAAATTAGTCGTTGTGTCCCCCATCGTACTAAACTGAGTATTGACAAATCTTGACCACGCCGCGAGCAATGCTCCGACTGGGGTAGGGGTAGGCGCTGCGACTTTAGTAGCCGTCAATCCTATTTTGCTAAAATCCAATTGGACAAGTCTAGTCTTAAAAACCGGCCCTGGGACTGAGAGGAAGTCACGCTTGAGGAGCTTGCTGCAAGGCAAGGATAGCAGACCGCCATTTTTGGCAAAAGGATTGCGCCCAGGAACCAGCAGCTTTAGGGTATTAGGATCGGAACTTCCTAATAATTCCATCCCCTTTAGGGGTGGAAGTGTCAAATACGGGTTACTTGAACTTGAAATCGTTGGAAATTAATTTCTACAGTCCTGGCTATAAAAATTCTGCATGAACACGGGAAGCAAATAACGCAGAACTAATATCTAGCCTCAGTTTTTAAGTGATGACCAAAAGTTTACACAACAACCTTACAGTTAAAAATTCTCTGCCTTGGTTCCCAAGTGCAGGGGCAAGAAGAGTTAATCATCTTTTTTTACAAAGTGAGGTGGGGTGTCAACCTTGGTTAGATGAACGCGCCTGTTGTGCGGTTAGGTCGTGCTGCCTTGCAGTTAACTTTCAGTTGACTTCAGGTAATGATTTTCTAGCAAACTAATTACAGTCCAAGTCTGGAGGAATGTTTCATGTCTATTCGTCTTTATGTAGGCAATCTCCCTAAAGAACTCGAACGCCAAGAACTGCAAGCAGTTTTTGCTGAGGAGGGGGAATCTGTTTCTGCGAAGGTGATTACCGATCGCAAAACTGGCAAATGTCGGGGTTTTGGGTTTGTCACTGTAGCTACTGACGAACAAGCCGATCAAGTAATTGAAAAATACAACGGCTTGATGTTCAAAGAAAATCCCCTGAAGATTGAAAAGGCATTGCCTCGGTCTAAGGGTGGGAAAGGTGAAAAGGGTGATGAAGATCAGCCTCAGCAGCAGTCGCCGTCTCAGCCTCAGTCGCAACAGCAACCTCCACAGCAGCGTTCAGCCCCTTCTGGCGGTGGCGGTGGCGGTGGCGGTGGCGGCAAAAGCGGCGGTCGTCGGCGTGGTGGCGAGAATAAGTCACGCCGGGGTGCGGGTGCGACAACTAGCTATACTGCCGATTCTGGTTCGGTGCAACCAGATCCGCGCTGGGCTAGTGCTCTGGAAGAACTCAAGCAAAGGCTGGCGGCTGCTCAAACTAATTCCTAAAACTGCGATCGCAGAGGATAGCGTGAGAACTTCAGCTCTAGACTTGGGTTGATCGTCCCCGGTCTAAAGACACGGGGATTTTTAAGGACAAGATTTTTGTGAATTCATCCCAAAAATCTTGGTTCTTAAATTGCTAATGGCATCGCGATGTTAGAGTCGATAGAAGCCTTGCGACTTTTACCTCTCCTTCAGAACCGGACGTGAGACTTTCACCTCATCCGGCTCCTCAATAATTCCACCCTTGTCATGGGTACGATTCAAGACCAACTCTCAGG
>NZ_JARFTR010000163.1 GCF_029167235.1 Kamptonema sp. UHCC 0994
TCTGGAATAATAACTAATAGACATAGTTACTATTCTAACTCTAACTGGGATTTCCTGGGCAACCTCGACATTGAGGAAGCGTAAGCGATAGGAAAGAATGCTTAAGAAACTTACACCGCTGAGTCTTACTAGGTTTACCTAGATTTTTAAAAGCGGTAGACGCTATCAGAATACATCTCGCCTACGCGAGAAATATTGTGATTTTGACAGCGCCCACCTTAATACTGAGGTTAAAGTCTATCAAGCCTTTTCAACCTTACCAGCGGCTAACTTGCAACACACCGCCTGTGGTAAACACCACCCTAAAATCAGCAAGTGGTTCCCCAGTGCGCCTGCTACCAACGGGCTTATATAATAGCTGCGGCAAAGGTGTTAGTCCCTCGTTTGCTCCCTCTGGGCTAATTGACTTGTAACCAACGATCGCCCCATCTTGAGCTACAGTGACTCGATAGGTTAAATCCTTCTCAAACCCTTGCCTACTCTTCCAACCTGTATTAATTTGTTCATACAGTTTCCCGCTCAACTGTTCGATTTCTGCTGAATCTGTAATCTTAGGTGCATTCGCCTCAGCTCCCTTCAACTCTTCAGCAGAGAGAGGCGAAGACGTTGGACTCGATGAAGACATTGGACTCGATGAAGCCGTCGGACTTGATGAAGACGTTGGACTTGATGAAGTCGATGGCGTGACATCAGGAGAAGACGTAGGATTCGGATTTGGTGTACCAGCACCGCTAGGGGTAGGCGTAGCCAGATTACCACTGACATTGGGTTGAGGAACGGGATCTTTCGGCCGCTGGATTTCAGGAATAGGAACGAAGAAAAACGCGATCGCGGCCAGAGCCAAACTCGACATTCCCACAGCAGCAGGTAAAGCCCGCTTCGCAATAGGCTCAGTAGCCTTAGCATGGCGCTTAGAAACAGGCGCTAACTGCAACGAAAGCTCAGGAAGCGTTTGCGAGTCAGCAAAAAACTGATCCACAGCCTCCACCAAATCAAATAACTGTACCGTCGTTAAATCGATCTGAGTTGGCAGAAGGGGTTTTGATTCCGCAGATGGAGTCTTTTCCGGTTCTAGCGATTGAACCGTCAACCGATGCAAATTATCATTAATTCTGTGTAACTGCACCAAACTGAGCTTTGTACTATCGCCTGCAAGGGAAGGCACTCCGCTCAAAAATTCCTGAGCGTAGCTACTGACAGCTTTAACTAAACTTTCAAAAAAGTCACGCCCTCCTGTCAGCGGTTGTCCTTGACCGATAAAACGACACTCAGCACTCATTAAAATCGAAAATGCAGGTCTGAGATCGAACTGACTAGGAGCAGCCGTCCCATCGCTTAAACCCTCCAAAATTAGAGTGCAGTTAGGTAGACTGTACAGACGCTGAATCGTCATTAATCCACCTCTCCATCAAACAAACTATTCCAAAATCTTTGCATTCCCGCTGTACCAGTACAAAATAGCAATTTGCCCAATAAATTGAGAGCTAGTTCATTCAACTTTTCATCAGAACCGTAGGCCACAACTAGAGAGCGCCTAGGATTCATCCGAGCGCGGAAGTGAGCTCGGAAACGTGCGAGAAAGTCAGCCAGCGATAAATTCTGTTCTAGAGGCACACCTTTTTGACTCATTTGGTGGTAATCCAGTAATAACTGCCGAATTCTCACTGTTAGCCTGCGTGCTAAATAACAGGCGATCGCCACCAGTGCTTTCGCCTCTAGCACACTCAGAGAACGCCGCTGACTGAATAGCCGCAGAGGGTTGGTATTCCGCAGCAGCCAAAGGGCAACCCGATGTTTAATAATTCCTTCCAGTTCCAGTTCCTTTGCCACTGCCAGCATTTGTTCTGCACCGCCGAGATCCAAGGCTTCGATCGCCAGTAACATTAAGTCAATTTGCAACCTGGCCCGGCGGGGACACCCCTTCTCTGAGAGTGGCATATCCGGCAAATTGTCTAAAATCAAGGGGGAAGACTCAGCCGGGGAAGTTTCTGATGGCATTACGATCACAGCAACATTCATTCCAACAAACTATAGGGGTGAACGAGTCTTAGGCAAGGCAGATCCCAAAGGGGCGTAATTTTTCGGGATGCCTTACTTTTAGCATTCACATTTTTTTCTACTTTCACTCTAGGGTATTGACACTCCCCGGTCTGAAGACACGGGGATTCTTAAGGACAAACTTTGGGGGATGAATCCCGCCAAAGTTTAATTCTTAAAGGGTTAGTCAGCAACCCGCTACCCACTCGCTCAATAATTGAGTCTATGGCTACTTTTGATTTTCGGATGATGTTGGCTGCACCGTTAACATCTGCATTCAGAGTTAACCCCTGAGCCGAACGGTACAAACCTCGTTTAATTCTTTTACCTAATGGTTGCCAATTGTCGGGTTTCTCACCGACTTTCACTGGCAACAAATCTCGATCTAAGAAGCTAGATTTTGATGTGTAAGATTCGTCTTGCTCTACAAATCGCCAGCCTAGAGAGTCACACTCTTGTTGCAATCTATCTTTAACTTTAGCGGTAGGGATTTGGACAAAGTTCTGATTGGTTATTCCACCCATATTAACTTCTTGCTTTTGTCCTTTGTTCCAACCAAAAACTATCACATTGATTTGGTGATTTTCGCAATAATCTACGATAGTTCTGACTGCTTTATTGACCGCATCCCTCATCCTTCTGGCGCGAGTTTCCGATAACTGTTGCAGTCTTTTTGAAGAGAAACCTTTGGGTAACTTGTATTGAGCGTGAGTCGATTGGAATCGCGCTTTTTCCTTATTAAACCATTGGTTCCAAGACTTCAATTTGTGACCATCAATAATGAAAGGATTGCCATTACTAGAGACACAAGTTAGCCAGTTGTCAATGCCATGATCTATTCCTAAAACTCCTGTCACTTCGAGACTGCAACTAAGAGCTTGCTCAGTCAGAGACTCGTAAACATACTCAATCCAGACCTCACCATTTCTAGGGATTAATCGAAGCTCTTTTATCTGGCAATCTTTCAAGCGTTCCGGTAATGTTACCCAGAGACAGTCTGTCCCAAAGTGTTCTTTGCCTTTGGTTCCCAGAGGCAATCTCACCCGATTACCGACTATTTTCAAGGCTTGTCCCGGATAGGAAACCTGGTACATCGCCCCCTTGGTTCTGTACTTGGGCAATCTCGGTTTTTGATTGAGCTGCCCTTTCTTAGCCAGCCTTTCTAAGGCTCGAAAAGAGCTAAAAGATTCGGTAACAGACTTGAGGGATTGCTGAGCGACTTGAGAGTAAAGTAATCCGTAATTTTCGTTGGTTTTGGCTATTTTGTACAAGTCTTGGTATTTAACCGCACTTCGATCTTTAAAGTACCGTTGCCGACTTTCGTAAGTGCCGACATTAAACAGATTATTTGACCATCTCAACAGTTGTTCGACAATAGTTTTATCGAATCCTGTTAAATGCCAAACATCTTTTTGCACTGCATACATTTGATTTACCTCCTTTGATTAATTGTACTATATTTAGAAATATCTAACTAGGAGACTAAAGTCTCCCGACCCCTTTCATCCCTGGACTAAAGTCACAGGGTTTTCAGGGTATTTTCTTATAACCGCTTATAAAAACCTATGCAAATCTACTATCGCTAATAGAGGAGCAAAAGCCTAAGTCTACGGTGTAACTTAACCAAAGGTAAGTAATATTGCATTACTGCTTGCTTTTATAAGCTTGTCCACTACTCCCCTGTTAGAGCTTGAAACCTTTGGGTGTTTGTATATTCAGTTGGTGTAGTCAATTCGTATCAGGTGTTTTAGTAACACTCAAGTTACTTGAGCCTTAATAACTCGCATTGACCAAGCGCAAGTTTATTATAACTTAATTCCGCTAAAACAACTCACTGATCTTCACCCAATACCCACAATTCGTTAATTCAATACTAGGTAAATCTAGGTATTTTGGCTACTGCAACCAACCCGACACTTTAAAGCCTAGCAGTTCCGCTAGGCTTTTACTTTAACGTGAGTGCGATGCCTTCGGTGGTAACAGACATAGGAAGTGCTGGCTTCGCCTACGCCACGAAACAAGCGACTTTTGGGTAGGCGATCGCACAAATCGAACTGACGTTAAAACAGGCGATCGCACCGTCGGTCTGCCTGAATCTAAGAAACTAGGAAATTTGATGAAACCAGAAATCTCAGGCTGAGTCTCTGTTGAGGGCTTCTTATCAGGAAGATACGGAGATGCGATCGCCTGATTGATTTACTGGGGATTCCATCCAAGCAATACATTGCTGCATTTGTTTACTCATGGTTTCTCGATCGGCGTGATATCTGCGTCCATGTCCCGGTAAAACCCATTCAAAGGAATAATTAGCTAATTTTTGCATAGATTTCACCTGTTCTGGCCAGGAATACCAACAAACGCGGCGAAAGGCGAACAACTGATTAAGTTCATCAGACCAGGCAAGATGGTCGCCACTAAATAAATATTGGTTGTTGTAAAGCAACACTGTATGGCCTTTCGTATGACCCGGAACAGGAATAATTAACAAATCAGTTGTTAACTGGTACAAATCATCGCCTGACAGTTTAATTTCTACATCGCTAGTATCAGCAGTAATCTCGTCATTATGGAGGATTCGATCGCAGCCAAAATGGTCGTGGTATTTTTGATGATCGGCCACATCGTCTCGATGAGTCAGGTACATATAGCGAATTCCTCCCATCGCTTCTATCTGCTTAACTAACGGCGGAGAGAAACGAGGAGAATCAACTAAAATATTACCTTCTGGCCGGACAATTAAATAGCTGGCTGCGCCGTAGGATTTCTCCGAATGATAGCCGCAATGATAAATATTTTCTGCTACCAACAGAGGGAAACTATGCTGAATATCTTTGATGTTTTTGGGTTTCTCAACAGTACCGATAGAACTGGTAGGGCAAGATAATAAAGCTTGAAGCGATCGCTCTTTTTCAGCCTCATTAGCTGGCTGGTGATAAACCGCAGATTGAGATCCAGTTTGGTAAAATGTTGCTGGGGCCATCCACCGACAGGTATCGCAGTCAATACAGGTAGTATCGACATAAAAATCACCATTGGTATTTTCGGGACGGCGCAAATTTAGATGAGCCATATTTAAAACCGATATTACAACAAGCAATTAAATTGATTATATCATTATCATCATGGTAATGTCATAGCTAAATGCGATCGCGCTCTCCTGGAGGATAAACGAACTAAACTATATCTGTAAAAATTAACCTTAATATCCTAATTCTGAATTAATTGCTAATCTAAAATCTGAAATCACAAGTCAGCACGAAGGATAGACTGATGTCAAAGCAGACTCTCGGCCTCGACAACCCGCTTTATGATTATCTTTTATCTGTTTCTCTGCGGGAGCCAGATATTCTCGCGTCACTCCGAGAAGAAACCGCCAAGCATCCTAGAGCGATGATGCAGATATCCCCAGAACAAGGTCAGTTTATGGGGTTACTCATCCAACTTATGGGAGCGACGAAAACTCTGGAAATCGGGGTTTTCACTGGCTATAGCTCACTTAGTGTAGCTCTATCACTTCCTGGTAACGGACAGATAATTGCTTGTGATATAAGTGAAGAATACACTACGATCGCCCGCCGCTATTGGCAAGCGGCTGGAGTCGCTAACAAAATTTCTTTGCAGCTAGGGCCCGCCGTCAAAACTCTGGATAAGCTATTAGCCGCCGGACAGGGAGGAACCTTTGATTTTGCCTTCATCGATGCTGATAAAGAAAATTATGACGCATATTATGAGCGATCGCTGCAATTGGTTCGCACTGGTGGCTTAATCGCAATTGATAATGTTTTATGGGGCGGACAAGTTGTTAACTCTGAGGTACAAGATAAAGATACCATTGCCATTCGTACTTTCAATGAAAAACTGCGCCACGATCCTAGAGTTACTCTCAGTCTCGTACCGATCGCAGACGGACTTACTTTAGCACTAAAACGCCGCTGGGCTCCACTCCTGGAACCGGAACAAAAGGAATGAAAATTGGTAATTGGTAATTGGTAATTGGTAATTGGTAATTGGTAATTGGTAATTGGTAATTGGTAATTGGTAATTGGTAATTGATAGTTATATTTTTCTACTGATCGCTAATTACTAACCAATAACAACTAACCACTAAAGAACAAATGCTAGAGTCAAATTTACAAATAAAATTGGCGATTCATGAAACTTTTCAGAGTACCGTTCAAGGTGAGGGTTACTGGAGTGGCACTTTAGTTGATTTTATCCGATTAGCAGGCTGTCCTGTTCATTGTCCTTGGTGTGACACTGGTTATAGTGATGGAGGCAAAGATTTACCTAATGTGTTGCGTTCAATTGCAGAATTATTGGCAGAATTAAAGTCTCCCAGAATTGTAATTAGCGGCGGAGAACCTTTCATCCATAAAAATTTACCTTTCCTAGTTGAAAGTTTATTAGAAGTTGGCAAACAGGTAAGTATTGAAACATCAGGCTCTCACTGGCAGGAAGTTGCACCAGAAACTTGGATTACTCTGTCTCCAAAGGAGCACGTTAATCCTAAATACCCCGTGCAAGAAAAATTCTGGACTAGGGCGAATGAAATTAAGTTAGTTATTAGCACGGGTGAGGAAGTTAATTTTTATAGAGAAGACTTGCTTTTTAATGCAAATACCCCGATTTTTTTACAGCCGGAATGGAGTAATGTTTTTCAAACAATTCCGATAATATTAGAATTGCTCCAACAGCATCCTGGTTACAGATTATCTTTGCAAACTCATAAATTCATTGGCATACAGTAGTTGTAGTAATTCTAGGATGGGTAGTGTAAGCGCAACCCATCTAGAGAGATAGTTATTAATTGTTTTTTTGGCAAACTGCATAAGTCCTCTTGATTGAGAGATATATATAAGATAGTGAGGTTGAATTAAATTGAACACCTGCAATTTTTAGACCTAAAAAATATGCTTCTACTAACTTTTCTGACAATGAGTATAGAAACTAAATTATCTAATTTACTCAAACTACAACAGGAAGCTAAAGATGTAAATACTCCCAACAATCGCCTGATTGAAATTGCCAGTAATAGCGCCCAATTAGCACAGGTGGTTGCTCTTAATCCAAGTGCTCCGACGGAACTATTACGAGAATTAAGCTATAGCAAAGATAGTGCTACTCGGAAAAATGTAGCAGCAAATCCTAATACTTCGATTGAAGTATTGCTGAACTTAGGAAGTGAGTTCCCAGAACAATTAGTCAATAATTCTACTTTCTCTATATTGTTAGTAGAAAATCCAAATCTGGTCGATATAATTCCTCTGAATACCCTGCGAAGTATTCTCAACTATGATACATTACCAGTATCTTTCATTGAGCGAGCAGTTAATCAGTTAGATGAAGATACACTATTACTGTTAGCCGAGAATCCAGAAACTACTAAGGAGGTATTATTTCAGCTAGTTAACAGCCAATATCGCCAGGTCGCAGAGGCCGCAAATCTTCATGTTAACTTTGCTGGCGAGATTAATTCTGACTGGGATATAACCGCAATTGAGGCGCTTTTAAAAAGTGCCATTCGGGGGCAGGAATTTGGTAATTTCTTGGAACAATTAGAGAGAATAGATTCAATTCCTGAATTTGTAATTAAGAGTTTGCCAGAAAATTACAGCGCCTTTAAAAGAGTTGCAGTTAATTGTGCTACGCCTGGTAGGGAACTTGAACAGTTGGCTAAAGATAATAATCTTTGGAAGCAACTATTTTTAGCTAATAATCCCAACACGCCTACTTGTGTATTGCAAGATTTGGCAAAAAACAATCATGTTTGGCTTTGTCAAAGTCTTGCCAACAATCCCAATACGCCTGCTTGTGTATTGCAGGAATTAGCTAGAGATAATTATAGAGGTGTACGGGAAAATGTTGCTAAAAATCCTAACACACCTGAGAAGATATTAAAATTGCTGTTAAGCGATTCTTCTGAGAGTGTTCGCAGATTTGCAATAGCAAGATATTTGGATCGTAACCCTGATGGATTATTTGCAGTTCTCAAGTATTATCCAATAGAATATTCTACCCCTTGCTTTAGTCGCTTAATTGTGCTAATGCACCCACAATTCCCCAGTAAATTAGTAAAAAAATGTGACTCGTTAGTATGGTTAGAACGCTATGCGATCGCGCAAAATTCCAATACTTCACTCGATCTGCTAAAAGTTTTAGTTAACGATAGCAACCGTATTGTCCGCGCAGTGGCGAAAGCCAATTTATACCAGAAGGCAGAAGGTAGAAGGTAATAAAAACAATACTTTCAGTCATTATTAACCTTCTAACCACTTTTGGGTCAACGGGGCTAAATATCAAATTAACTTCCTCCAGCGCGATGATTTAATGAAAGGCAATATTTTTCAACACAATATCGAGCTACTTCTTGACAGCATTTGAGCGATCGCCCTTAGCGATTGAGGCTACTCATGTGCTGTGCTGCATAGCGATCGCCTGCTGCGCCACCCTTGGGTGCAATCTCCTCAATTCGTTGCAATTCATTATCAGTAAAATTAATCTCCGTTGCTGCCACATTTTCTTCTAAATAAGTGCGGCGTTTGGTTCCCGGTATCGGTACAATATCCTCACCCTTCGCCAATAACCAAGCTAAAGCCAGTTGACTAGCACTCACTCCTTTTTCCGTTGCGATCGCCTTCAATAGTTCCACCAACTCCAGATTTTTGTAGAAATTTTCACCCTGAAATCGAGGCGAATTGCGGCGATAATCATCGGGTGCTAAATCATCGGGGTGCTTAAATGCACCTGACAAAAAGCCTCTTCCTAGCGGACTATAGGCAACAAAACCCATGCCTAATTCCCGTACAGTGGGCAAAATTTCATCTTCTACATCGCGACTCCAAAGCGAATACTCAGTCTGCAAAGCCGTAATTGGATGTACGGCAAAAGCCCGCCGAATTGTGGCTGGCGCGGCTTCTGACAGGCCGAGGTAACGCACTTTACCCTGTTGTACTAACTCTGCCATTGCTCCAACTGTATCCTCAATTGGCACAGTTGGATCGACGCGGTGCTGGTAATACAAATCGATCGTATCAATACCTAGCCGTTTTAAAGACGCATCGCAGGCTTGATGGACGTACTCAGGTTTACCACTGATACCAAGCCACCCGCCATCTGCACTGCGAACATTGCCAAACTTAGTGGCTAATATTACTTTATCGCGGCGATCGCCAATTGCCCGTCCGACTAACTCTTCATTAGTAAAAGGGCCGTACATATCCGCTGTATCGAGGAAATTAACACCCAAATCGAGAGCATAATGGATGGTTGCGATCGCCTCATTTTCATCGCGACCACTGTAAAATTCTGACATCCCCATACAACCGAGTCCCAATTCTGAAACCACAAGCCCTTGATTGCCCAGCTTTCTCGTTTTCATTTTAAGTCCTCCCTTATGTCGTTAGTTCAAATGGATGTTTAAAGTCTTCTCCCACAATAAACCTGGTTGTATACTTAGGATAAGCCTTAACATAGATCGTACAACCCGTTGCTGAGGAAGGATGATAAGGGCAATTCGGTGGATAGCGCAGCCAACTACCTGTTGGGTAATCTCCTAATTCATCACTCCAAATTCCTTCTATAACAAAGATTTCTTTCACCTCAGACTCCACCACATTTGACAAAGCCGTACCTGCTTGCCAGCGTTCAACCCAGACTTTTTCAGGAAAATCAATTTGTTGATATAGAGGCTTCACTTCAATCTGCGGAATCACACCAACTTCCCAAGCTGACTCGTAGATATTAGTTTTCACTTGCTGACGATTTTTCCCGCCATATTGCCGCAATTTAACAAAACTCAGACAGCCTTCATCGCTGTAGGGACGATGGGTAAATCCTTCAGGATTAAGAAGAAAAGAACCGGGTGGATAAACACCTGTTTCGTCAGCGAAATTCCCCTGAAGCACCAAAATTTCTTCCCCACCAGGATGTCCATGTAGCGGGAAAAAACCACCTGCATCGAATCGAGTTAACATCGTCACGGGGTGTTCTTGAACTTGATCGTCGGATTCAAAACAACCAAACCAAATCCCAGTAAAGGTTGTCTGATGCCATGTTAACGTTGTTGGTAATACTGCTGACCGCTGGAATAAGTTATTGTGAATTTGTTGAGGTTTCCACTGGAGTTCAGAAGACGCTTCATTATTTGCTTCTAACACATTCCCAGACTGAAAACTGCTTTTCAGTTGAGAAATACCTTCTTCGCTAACCATTGTAAAATTTTCCTCCCTGTCTTTGACTAAGCTGTTCGACAATGAACTTGTAGGGTGCGTCAGCCGGAAGTGTTTCCCTAGTAAAGGTAAGTCTTCTAACTGACGCACCCTACTATTGGATTTACCCCTCTGGGTTGGTCGCACCTCCAAATTTTTGCGTGTATTCTTCTAAATCAATCTTCACAGGTTGTACCTTCCAAATATCCGCACAGTATTCTTTAATGGTGCGATCGCTTGAAAAGAATCCCATCCGAGCTGAATTTAGAATTGACATCCGCGTCCAAGTTTCAGGATCTCGGTAAACTTGACTAACTCGCTCCTGACACTCAATGTAAGACTGGTAATCTACCAAAAGCATATACTCGTCATGGTTCAGCAGCGAGTTGACGAGTGGCTGGAACAATTCAGGGTGTTCTGGGGAAAAATATCCCGAAGCAATGCGATCGCACACTTCTTTTAATTCCTGATTCTGCTCATAATATTTGCGGGGATTATAGCCTTTTGCTTTCATAGCATAAACTTCCTCCGCAGTCAAGCCAAACAAGAAGAAATTCTCCGCTCCCACTTGTTCGCGGATTTCCACGTTTGCACCGTCAAGAGTTCCAATTGTTAGAGCTCCATTCATGGCAAACTTCATATTTCCCGTTCCCGAAGCTTCTTTACCTGCGGTGGAAATTTGCTCGGAAAGATTAGCCGCTGGATACACAATTTGACCCAAAGATACGGAGTAATTTGCCAAAAATGCGACCTTAATTCTCCCGCGAATATCAGGGTCATTGTTAACAAATTCTGCCACCGAGTTAATCAACTTAATCACCAGTTTGGCGATGTAATAACCGGGAGCCGCCTTGCCACCAAAAATATAAGTCCGAGGCAAAACTTCCACATTTGGATCGCGTTTAATCCGGTTGTACAGCGTGATGATATAAAGCACCATCAGCAGTTGGCGTTTGTATTCGTGAATCCGCTTCACCTGCACATCAAATAGCGAATCTGGATTCACTTCAATGTCGTTAAAAAGCAGGATATAGTCAGCCAAAGCCTGCTTATTGTCACGCTTGATTTTACGCCAGCGATCGCAAAATTCTGGGTCATTAACAAACTCTTCTAACTGTGTGAGTTTATCCAACTCCGTTACCCAATCCTTGCCAACTTTCTCAGTAAATAATTGAGATAGTTTGGGATTGCTCAAAGCCAGCCAGCGGCGAGGAGTCACGCCGTTAGTTTTATTATTAAACTTTTCCGGCCACAATTCGTTGAAATCCCGCAGCACGTCTTGCTTCAATAATTCCGTGTGCAGAGCAGCCACGCCGTTGATAGAATGGCTACCAACGCAAGCTAAATTTGCCATGCGGATGTATTTCTCTTGACCTTCTTGGATCAAAGATAGCCTTTCTAACCGCGCGTCGTCTCTGGGATATTTAGCCTTCACTTCATCTAAAAAGCGGCGGTTGATTTCGTAAATAATCTCTAAATGCCTAGGCAAAACTCGCTGGAACAAACTAACAGGCCAACGCTCCAAAGCTTCTGAGAGCAAAGTATGATTTGTGTAGGCAAAGACATTGCGAGTAATGTACCAAGCGCGATTCCAACCTAAGTGATGTTCGTCTACCAACAGCCGCATCAATTCAGCAATGCCAATTGAGGGGTGAGTGTCGTTTAACTGAAGCGATACTTTTTCATGGAAGCGATCGAAATTATGGTTGGTTTTGCGATATTTAGCGATAATATCTTGCAAGGAACAGCTCACAAAGAAATACTGCTGTTCTAGCCGCAGTTGTTTACCCTGAGATGTGTTATCATTCGGATAAAGAACTTTCGAGATATTTTCTCCGAAAATCTTGTCAGTTACAGAGCCAACATAGTTGCCGCTGTCGAATATTTGAAAGTCAAATTCTTCGGAAGCGCCTGCACGCCAGAGGCGCAATGTATTGACTGTATTATTATTGTATCCAGCGACGGGAGTATCGAAGGGAGTACCGACAATTTTGCGCTCTGGAACCCAACGCACTCGGTGTTGACCGTTTTCGTCTACGTAAGTTTCTGTGTGTCCTCCGAAGTCTACTTCAACCATTAATTCTGGTCGGCGAATTTCCCAAGGGTTGCCGAAACGGAGCCATTTGTCGGGGCGTTCTACTTGAGCACCATCTACGATCCACTGGTCGAAAATGCCGAATTCGTAGCGAATTCCGTAGCCAATTGCGGGAATTTCTAAGGTAGCAAGGGAGTCTAAAAAACAAGCGGCAAGACGACCTAAACCGCCGTTACCAAGTCCGGGTTCAGATTCTAGTGCGATTAAATCATTAAGTTCGTGACCGAGTTCGCGGAGGGCAATTTCTACTCGTTCATAGAGTCCCAAATTGAGCAAATTATTGCCCAACTGTTTGCCCATTAAAAATTCTGCGGATAGATAAAAGACTTCCTTGACATCTTGTTTGATGTATGCTGTGGTGGTATTAATCCAGCGGTGGAGCAGGCGATCGCGCACAGTAAAAGCCAAGGCCATATAGTAATCGTAGGGCGTGGCCAAGAACTCATTTTTTCCCTGAATGTAGTAAAGATTATCCGCGAAAGCTCGCTTGAGAGTTTCCACAGACATACCTGTGCGATCGTCCTCAATCTGGATTTTCAAAGGTTCTGCGGCTTGCATAGATTCGTCCAAGACTATGCCGCTTTCCGGCTCGAATAATTTTTTATCCATATTGTTACGTTCCTGGTTTCTTACCCTTTCTGAGCTGGCGATCGCTTTGACTGTTGTAATCTTACGTTAGCTTTGTATATTCTAAGCAGTTTTGCCACGCAATTTATTGAAACTGCCAATCTTTGTCTTCTTACTACACTTATACAATTTGTCTGTATCTTAAGTAACGGTTTAACAACAATGCCCAAATATCCTATCATTCAATCCGATCGCTCTTATACCTTTGCGGACTATTTCAAACTCAACTTTGCCCCGCGAGACATTCTTGCGTACTTCAACGTCACCGTCAGACTCGGCAAATACACCAGGATCTTAACCTCTATCGAGTTCCTGCCGATCTCGAAGATTTGCTCAGAATCTTAGTTGGTATTCTCAAAGGTATGTAGTTGCGCTTCAGCGCTCTTTCATATGCTCAAAGAGCGCTGAAGCGCAACTACATACCTATAAACCCTTTCTTACTCAGCGCGATCGACAAGCAGGGGGGACAATTCCCGCACTATGGGGTTCAGCGTTAGGCGCAGCGGCCACCAGTTCAACTTCCCCACGATCGCCAATAACCCAGCCTTGGGCCTCAATAAGTTGAGATTCTTGACTGTTGACGGTTAACTGTTGACGGTTAACTGTTGACTGTTGACTGTTAACTGTTAACTGTTGACGGTTAACTGGGAAATTTCCCCTACTTCCCTGGTTTGGGGCGGGCACGGGGGCACCGCCCCTACTGTCGGTGTTTTCTTCCACAGGCCCAATCCAATTTACCACTACGGCATCGCTGCTAAGGGCATCAAAGGGACTGGCAGGCAATCCGCCGCGTCCGGTGACAACAAAACTGTTGCCGCGATCGCCACCGCAACCCTGTACAGTCAGATTTGCCGCATCAAGAACGTCCGTAGGCAACTCAACTAACCCGGAACTGGGGTTAATATCGGGGGTATTGATCACAACAACACCGCTAAATTGCGCCCCCAAATCGGAGGTAGCGGTAATGTCGCTTTCAGAAGTTTGAGCTTGGCGAAAGGCGGTGCCAAAAACCCCTTGAGTATTGATCGCCACTCGACCTCCGGTACCCGCGATCGCATTCGCCGTAATATCGCTATTTTCCAAAGCCGCCAAACCACCAGTATCAAGGGTAATGTTGCCGCCATCGGCAGAACCCGCATTAGTAGAAATATTGCTGTTGCGTCGTAATTGTAAAGAATTTGACCTGACTAAAATATTACCACCACCACCAGAGGCAGTAGCCGCTGAAATCGTGCCTTGATTATTCAAACGAACGTTATTCGCATCAATTTCCAAATTCCCGGCCCGGCCTGTACCCGTTCCTCTTACCCCAATTTCTGCGCCATTACTAACCGTTAATTGTCCAGTCTTAATAATCAAATCTCCTGCTTGGCCCGCGCCGCTGGTATTAGATTCGATCGCAGTTGGCACAATACCATCACCAATAATCCCAAAGGAAACCGCTTCTACACTCGGATCGACATTTGTGGCAAAACCGCTGACTTCGATGGCATCCTTAGCAGTTAAATTCAAGTTTCCCGCTTGGCCTTCGCTACCCGTTGCGGCCGAGATTTGCGCCCCATTGCGGACACTCAGCCGGTTTGTAGTGACAGTTAAATTACCAGCGGCAGCGATTCCCCGTTGACCGGTGACTGTCAGCAGGGAGGAAGAAGTAAACAAACCGCTTAAAAAGCGTCCATCGGCAGATAGGCCACTGAGTTCCACGTTAGAAGCATTGATGGTGAGATTGCCGCCTTTACCTTTACCCGCAGAAGAAGCCGATACCTGCGATCCGTTCTTAACAGTTAACTGTCTCGTTTTTATTGTTAAGTCTCCCCCATCCCCTGCGCCCAGAGTAACGGTAAATAAGCCCCCAGGTGCGGGTGCGCCAGCGGGGACTTGGCCGAGTTCTACGGTGTCAGCATTGACGTTGAGGTTGCCGCCTTTACCTTCGCTGGTGATAGAGGGATTAGTGGCGAATACGCCGCCATTTTGACTAATCAGCAGGGGGGCGTTGAGGTTCATATCCCCAGCGTTACCAGTGTTGCTGGTGCCGGTGAGGGCGATGGAACCGTTGCTAATCTCGATTTTTTCTGAGGATGCGATCGTCATATTACCCCCAAGTCCAGGCCCCAGGGCTGAGGTTAAAATAGTAGCCCCGTTAGTAATTGTCGTTTGAGGGGCGTTAATGGTAACGCTGCCGGCATTGCCGGGACTGGCGCTAACGGTAAATATGCCATCGGTGAGATCGGTTAGGCCAAAGGTTCCTGAGAGGAGTTTAATTGTACTCAGGAAGGGTGTACTACCTGCAAGGGTGACAGACTGGGAGGCGTTGATGTTGACATTGCCGCCGGCACCGGTGCCGAAGGTGGAGGATGAAATTAAGCCGCCGCTTTGGATGGAGAGATTTTGGGCTTGGATGTCGATGCCGCCGCCGTTGAGGTTGCCCAGGGTGTTAGCGAGTATGCTGGCGCGATCGCTAATTACTACATTTTTACCTTGCACTCGCACAGTTCCCCCGCCTAAACCGCTAGTATTAACAGTAGCTTGCTGGGAGAGCAATATATCTCCTAACGGGGAATTATTCGGGGTAGAATTGCCGAATTGCCAGTTACCTGTTGCCAGTTCAATTGTACCTCCGGGGGCTGTTAAATTACCACCTGCTAATCTAATTTCGCGGCCAATTAAGCCGAGAGTTTGACCGGGATTGACTTGCAATCCGACTAGATTGCCATCGCTATCAGTGGCTTGGGATTGAATTGCGATCGCGCCGGAATTTTTGGTAGGATTACGACCAAATTGTACGCCAATTGGCACACTAACTGTTAACACTGGAGCGCTTTGAGGATTAGCATTAAAAGATTTGCCATCAGCAAACTGAATACTATTAGCGGTACTAGCGACAAAGGAACCACCAATATTTAATTGAGCATTTGGCCCGAAGATAATACCCGCAGGATTCAGCAAAAATAAGTTAGCAGTACCGTTGGCACGAATTAAGCCATTAATATTAGAAATATTACCACCTGTGACACGGCTAATGATGTTTTGAATATCGGTGGCGTTATTAAAAAAAGCAGTCCCGCCGTTGGGGACGGAAAATTCTTGAAAACTATGAAATAAATTGCTATTAAGTCTGGTTCCTCCCTCGATCCGGTTGGTGTTACCATCTTGGATGACAGTAGAATTGTTTGGTAAAGTGCGATCGGGGGTAACTTGGGCATTAACAGCGGCGGGAATGAGTAAAAATAAAAGAGTGCTTGCGAACCGGATAGGGTGATATACCATAATTTTTACTTGCTATTTTTAGTGCTATAGCCGAAGGAAGAAGGAAGAAGGAAGAAGGAAGAAGGAAAATGCAATTACCGTAAGGGCTTCAGTAATTAAGAATGTCTTAACCACCTTGGCGGTTGCTATATCTATGAAATCAAGCCGAGTTTGAACACTCAGGAGAATTGCACCTTGGATCTAAAAGAGCATTTGTACAACCATCTTACTCAAATTGTGCGCGATCGCCACCCTTATTTTGCTTCCGCAGGACATTTGGTACGCTGGGATTATTAGGTACGTAGTTGCGCTTCAGCGCATCAGGGGGCTAAAGCCCAACTACGTACCTAGAAAATGGATTGTCCATTCTATTTGTAAGGAAAATTATTTATGACTGTCACAATTCCCATCGAAGGAAAAATTTTACTTCACAACGTTAGTTGGGACGAGTTTGAGAATATACTGATAGAAATGGGAGAAACTAGAGGATCTCGAATTGCTTACGATCGAGGGACGTTGGAAATTGTTATGCCTTTGCAAAAACATGAATATTTCAAAGAAGTTATATCCGATTTAATCAAAGATTTAGCCGAAGAATTGGATCTGGATTATGAATGTCTGGGGTCAACCACTTGGAAACGTCGAGACAGATTAGCAGGTGTCGAACCCGACAACTGCTTTTATATTCAAAATGAATCACTAATTCGAGGTAATCTAAAGATTAACCTTTTACAAGATCCGCCTCCCGACTTATTTTTAGAGATTGACTATACCAGCAAATCATTAAATAGCTTAGCATTCCCCAACTGTCCCGTCAAAGAAATACCTGATTTTGTGAGACAAAATCTTAATGCAGGAAGAAGGGCAATTCGCAGATTATTTAGAGAGTGGGTAAAAACTTTGTAACGCCGCCCTCTGGGCGGTAAAATCACCG
>NZ_JARFTR010000293.1 GCF_029167235.1 Kamptonema sp. UHCC 0994
CGGTATCTTTACCGCCCAGAGGGCGGCGTTACGTAAGTAATGAGTAAGTTCTCGAAGTATTTAACCTGACATAATATTACCAATTACCAATTTCAGTTATAAGTCTTACCATTAGGCAAAATTGCTCCAATTAAGTTAGCGCCCCTCATATCTGCCTCCGTTAGAATCGCTCCTCGCAAATTAGCTCCCATCAAATCCGCTTTGCACAATTTTGCCCCAGTCAGGTTAGCATTACTCAGGTTGATATTACCCATACGAGCGCCGATAAAGTTAGCTTTCATCAGACAAGCATCGCTCAAATTAGCTCCACAGAGGTTAGCTTCGCTAAGATTTGCTTCTATTAAATAAGCACCGCTGAGATTAGCTTCACTCAAATATGCGCCCGCTAAATTAATCCCAGTTAACAACTTCTTACTCAAATCTAAACCACCGAGATCGGCTCCGCTGAGGTTAATTCCACTCAAATGACACCCGTGTAAAACTATCTTTCTGAGGTAAGTTTTGCTCAAATCAGCCTTGCTTAAATTCGCTCTAGTTAAAATAGCTTCACTCAAGTCTGCTTCCCCCAAACTTGCCCAATTTAGGTAGGATTCAGTAAGGTCAGCACGTCTAAGGTTAGCTTTCAACAGATTCGCTTTCGTTAAGTCAGCACGAGTCAAGTTCGCTCCAGCTAAATTCGCCCTAGCTAACTCCGCCCCGCTGAGGTTGGCATCAGTTAAATCTGCATCTTTAAGGTTCGCCTGAGTCAAGTCTGCATCGTTGAGCTGGGCTTTAGAAAGATTAGACTTAATTAAATAAGCTTTACCAAGATTGGCATCATTGAGAACAGCTTCGCTAAAGTTAGCTGCACTCATATCTGCACTCTTCAAATTAGCTTTGCTCAGGTTGGCTCCACTTAAATTCGCCCAATTCAAGTGCGCTCCCATCAGGTTAGCTCCCGTCAGGTTAGCTCCCGTCAAATTCGCTCCGCTCAGACTTGCTCCTACCAGGTTAGCGCCGCAGAGATTTGCCCCGCTCAGGTCAGCTTTACTGAGATTGGCACGGCTAAGATGAGCTTTACTGAGGTCAGCTTCGCTCAGATTAGCCCCAATTAGGTAAGGCCTATTCTGTTGTTCGTTGATGTTTGCTAAAACGAGTGTCGGGGTATCGCCACCGTTGGAATCGGCCATGCTCAGGAGGAGTCCCCGCAGGTTAGCCCGCTTGAAATCTCTTTCACCTTCTGCATATCGCTTTAGGAGTTCAGTTGCATCCATTTAGACCTCCGCAGGGGACTTCGAGTCTACCCGTAGAGCAGTAGGTTTGACAGACGGGGTAGGTTTTTTGTATCTTTTTTGCTGAAAACACATTAAAAAGTAGTTTATCCAAGCTTTTCGCGTGGTAGTAAAGGTTAAAGCTCTATTGGATGCAACCTGCTTATTTATGATTTTAATATATATTTTATAATGTTTAGCACGATCCTGTCATCTTTCTAAAGCTTAACCGTATTAATATATAAGTTTATTCAAATCTTTATAGTGAGTAATGCCCACTAGCCTTAAACTTTATTTATACAAAATTGATCTTGATTCATCAGGATATTGATAAATACTCTTAATTATGAGACGGCTTGCTGGAAATGAGGTCTAAACTTTATTTGAGTGGGGGCGATCGGAGAGAGGGGGGCAACCACAGGGGGATTGCCCCTACAAGGCAAGTTAGTGGTAATCGAGAGAGATTAATGGGCGATCGCTAAGAGCGTTTTTCACAGAGGCGTTTGAGGATTGCTTCGTGGTCTTGACCCTGTTCAACCATAGCTTCTGCTGGTTGAAGGCGATCGCTTAAGCCTAAAATAAAATGGTTGGACTCAGCACCCATAGACTCGCAGGTAGTTTGTACGCAGTAAAGGTCTCGACCTGTTAATTGAGTAAAAAATGCACTCAAAATTCCAGCTTCGAGAAAACATACTGGACATTTCCACTTAGGAGCTTTTTGAGCAAACATGGATTTAGTAATTTTTACGATCAAAAATCCCTGTTCGGTATAGCTGGGGTCGAGGTCAAACGTCCCCCAGCCGTGAGTTTTCCAGCACTGTTGGAGACACTGAACAAATTCCACCATTTCCATCTCAGAAAGAGGTTTACCGTAATATTCGCTAACCTCTTCACAAAAACGAGCGTAGAAGTTTTTGCCCCACCAACGGCCGCAGTTGAATAGAACTAGACGGGCGGCTTGACCAGTTTCTTGTTCCAAGCCAGTGTATATCGCTTGAATGAATGTTTCTGGGAGTGCTAGGAGACGATCCCCACGACGATTTTCTAGCAAACCAAGTTCCAAGTCACCCCGAACATAGGCATCGGTTGCAAAGTAATTTCCGGGGAGGCGAGGCTGTGTGAGTAATTCGGCAATATTAATCATTGTTAGTGGTTAGTGGTTAGTTGTTGCTATTAGCCGTTACCAAAATAGTTGATGCTTGGTCTAAGAATGGTTGCAATATGGCGATCGCTTGTTCAGAAAGCAGTTCCTTCAAACGAGCCTGTAATAGCTTCCAAATAGTCGCCTCTATCTCTTGGCTTTGGTGAGCTTGCACTATACCAGAGAGCCAACCTAGCAGTCGTTCCTGAAGGAATACTGAGTCATTCAGCAGCATCGCCATAGCGCAGTGACGTAAGGCTAAAACCCAATGTGTAATGGATCTTTCTAAGTTTTCCTGTTTTTCTTGGGGAAAAATTTCTTGTAGCTGATTGGCGATAGGTTGGAAGATTGCTACTTCCTTATCGCGCAAAAATTCGTAAACTTTCAATCGCTGGGCTAGGGTTGCCGCATAACGTTTAAAAGTTGCGAGTTCTTCGTTTTTTAGAAAGCGGGTTTCAGCGTGATCCAGCAGCGCCTCAATCTCAGGGTGCATGATTTTAAGAAATTGGTAATTGGTAATTGGTAATAGCTAATAGCTAATTGGTAATTGCTAATTGCTGCTAATTGCTAATTGCTAGTTGTTTACAAACGATTAGTTATTAGCCATTAGCTATTAGCCATTAGCTATTAGCTAAAACAAATCGAGCAAATCATCGAGGGTAACTTCTCCCGATTCAGAAGTAGGCATTACTGCTATAGGCAAAGGGGTAGGCATTGCGCCAACTTCGGGAGTGCCTTCCCAAGAAATTGCCCGAAAAAAGTCACCTACTGACGAGGTTAAACTCAACTTTTGAACAGTAGCAGAGCCATTTTGGGTTTCTAGGGTTCTCCCTAGCCAGTTGCAGTTACCAAAAAAATCTTGGACTGATTTTTGCAGCCAGGAATTATCACTTTTCATCGCAATCTTTCCCCATTTTGCAGCCGTCTTTGAATATCTCGCGCTGTTGCACCTTCGTTAACCCAGAAAGCAGCAGCGTCTATTTTATCTGGATTGCCTAAGAGAAACTTGCAGTAAGTTTCTCCCATCGAGTAGCATTGGAGTTCGATGCAACTGAGTGGTTTTTTAACTAAAGCACCGAAGAAACCAGCAAATAAACCAGCATAGATGTGACAGACTGGTTTGCCAACATCGCCCAAGGTACGAGCAACTGCGGAGTCAAACAGGTTGATGAAGATGCACCCGTGTTTGCGATCGCTCATATCTACTTCCCATCGGCCCCAACCTTGAGCTGTAAAGGGCCACCACCAAGTTTCTAGCAAAAACATTAAATTTGACTGGCGGACGTTGTGTCCAAACTCCTCTCCAAACCATTTCTGAAAATATTCTGAATCTAGAGTACCCCACTGACAGCCAATGGTGTACATGATCACCGATGAAGCGGGGCCGACTTCTTCTTCAAGTCCTTCTACCAAGCCAATGATGAAGTCTTCGCTGGTAAAAATATTACGAGATTCGTTCCAGTCAGCGATCGTACCGCCCTTGGGGTCAAAAGCAAAAAAATCCTTAAACCTGTAATGGTTGTGGCTTTTAGGATATAACTGCTTAAGAGTAGGTTGGGCGTTAGTGACTTCTCTTTTATCGGCAGCGATCATTTACACAATACTCCTGTTTGATGTAACTTGTTCAACATCGGATGAGAATGGCACAGCTATTTTGGCAAGACCCAGATGACACTGGTGCTAAGATCGGGAAAATTTGGGGCAAGAAAAAAGCTTTACTTGTTTCGCTGCGGTTAGAATTTCGTTATTGCTGCGTAAGTCTCGGCTGAGACACTTTTTTCCCGGCAATATGAAGATACTTCCGGCAAGTAACCCAAGACACCCCTTTTCCTCTTGCACTGCTGTGTATCTTTAATTATGAGTCTTTCGAGCTTGCTTCAGTAGTTCGGCAATAAAAAAACCAAGCTTATGTAACGAAACGTAAAATTTCTCGATCTCGTTCGTAGTTGCGCTCTAGCGCTAAAGCGCAACTACGAACGAACAATGATTTACTTGGGCCGACCTACTTACTAAGTAGGAATCAGCAAAAAATCATCATCGCGCACCCATATATAATTTAACCTTTTTAGGCAAGTCTTAATCAAATTTATCCCTAAGCTGGCGGCTAGATAAATGCAGGGTCGCGGGAGTATCAACCACAAGCGAGCTATGTGCTATCTTTTTTGCAGGCTACCCACTATATTAAGGCGCATAGGGGATGAAACATAACGCTTGTATTGCAATTGGCATTAATCAATATCAGTTCCTCCAGCCATTGAGTTATGCCCAAGAGGATGCAGAGGCGCTGCATGGTTATTTGGTTGGCGAAGCTGGTTTTTCGCCGGAGGTCAGCCTGTCATTAACTGACTCGTCGCCGACGATGTGGGGCAACTCAACGTATCCCAGCCGGGAAAATATACTCAAACTCATAGATAGCTTGTGTTCGGAACACTTGCAGCATGGAGATTTGGTTTGGTGTTTTTTTAGCGGCTATGGTGTCAGCTATGAAGGCCAAGACTATTTAATGCCTATAGATGGCAATCCGGCTGACGTTCCGGGTACGGGAATTTCGGTAAAGTCTTTGTTTGAGAGTCTCAAGCGGGCTCCGACGGAAACAGTGCTGGTGCTGCTGGATATGAATCGCAGTCAGAGTGTGAAGGCGGGGGAATCGATTGGGACTCAAACGGCGGAGTTGGCCCGCTTGATGGAAATCCCGACGGTTCTTTCTTGTCGCCCGAACCAAGTTTCCCGTGAAACTTCTGCTTTGCGGCAAGGATTTTTTGCGGCGGCGCTGTTGGAAGGGTTGCGCTCTGGACAGTGTACGACTATTAAGAATTTAGATCGGTTTTTGAGCGATCGCCTGCCTCAGTTGTGCGACCACCATTTACGACCTAAACAGGAGCCGTTAATGGTGGTGAATCCTCCGGGGAAAGCTCATCAGGTGATTTTGCCTGATAGTCCTCAGCTAGTGGCGGCAGCAGTTGGTCGCAATGGAAGTATGAGTGTTGGGGCGATCGCAGAGTCGCAATACCAGCCGCAAATGGTTACTGCTCAAATTAACTCTCCAGGGCCCCAAAGCCGGGAAACAGGTGAAGACTTGCAATCGGCTCCGCCGCCCCCACCGCCCAATTCTGCTCAGGGGGGAAGTGAAGGCACAAACTCGGTGACACCCGAAAATTCAGAAACTGCCATGTCTGACAAATCGTTTTTGCAACAGCTAATTTTATATAGCGGAGTTACGGCGCTGGCGCTGCTGATCGGTGTTTTCCTTACTAACAGGTCAGTATTTCTCGGCCGAGGCGATGGTACAAAGCAATTAACTCAGACAGCCCAAAATGGTGCTGCTCCGAGCGTTCCAATGGTGGTTCCCTCACCGGTTAGTTCTAATCCGGGGGCGGTACCAGAGCCTTCTGCTCAGGCGCGGCTGGACAGGGCACGGGTGTTGTTGAAGGATGGGTCTGCTTCTAGCTTTAGTGATGCGATCGCTAAAGTCCGCAAAGTTCCCGCTAACGATCCCTTGTACCCACAAGCTCAAGAGGACATTGAACGCTGGAGTTTGACGATTTTGGATATTGCTAACGGGCGTGCTGGAGGGCAAAATTTCCAGGGGGCGATTAGTGCGGCTAAACTTGTACCGGATGTGAATCCGCCGATTCGGAATCAAGCGCAGCAGGCGATCGCTCTTTGGCAAGGACTGGCTAAGCAGCAACAGACTAATGATGCTCTGTTGAAATCTGCTCAGAAACAGATTAAGCGAGGTGTAGCTTCTTCTTACAGTAAGGCGATCGAGCAAGCTAGTCAAATTAAACCCGGTCAGCCGAAGTATGAGGAAGCTCAGAAGTCGGTTGGGCAGTGGAGCGATACGATTTTGAATATTGCTCAGTTACGCGGAAGCCAAGGCAGACTTAGCGATGCGGTGGAGGCTGCTAAGTTGGTACCATCGGGGACATCGGCTTATGCTAATGCTCAGAAGGCGATCGCTACTTGGAAAACCAAGCTTCAAGCTCAGAAAAAAGCTTGATTATCTTTCCTTGGGCATTTCTGAGCTACTTTGACCTCTCCCCAATTCTCTCCTCACTTCTCCCTTTTAGAGGAGGGGAAAGGAAACTATTTTTTATGGGAGGGGAAAATTCTTTCTCTCTCTTCCCTTCTTCCCTAGTCCCTAGTCCCTAGTCCCTAGCCCCTAGTCCCTAGTCCCTAGCTATAATCAATCAGAGCGGACAAAAAATAAGTGCTGAGTTATGGATTTAGCTCATAACTCAGCACTTATTTTTTTGATACCCCCAGGGGAATTCGAATCCCCGTCGCATCCGTGAAAGGGATGTGTCCTAGGCCTCTAGACGATGGGGGCGTGTGTTTCACACCTTTATTAACTTAACGCATCTTTCCGAGTTTGTCAACTACTTTTCCAAAATATTTTTTTATTGGTTCCAAGGCTGTTGGCAGTAGGCTTTGAGGATGCGAGTACAGTTGGCGATCGCGCCTAAATGAGCAATCTCAAACCCGTGAGTATTTTGAGTCGGGAAGGCCAAACAAGCGGCTCTAGCTACATGGCCAAACTTCATGGCGATCGAGGCATCGCTACCAAACCCTGCGATCGCAGCCAATTGCACCACCACACCCGCGCACTTGGCTGCTTGGCGCAATTCCCCATTCAAGCCTTCATCATAAATCCCGTAGCCATCCTGAGACAACAAAACAGGCTTTTCGCCATCCTCAATCGGATATTCTGGTGCAAGAGGGCAAATTTCCAAAGCAATCAGCGCGTCTAACTCCTGCCGTTGAGTAAAGTATAGTGCCCCGATCGCGCCTACTTCCTCCTTCGCCGATGCCACCAAATAAACATTAACTGGTGGTTCCTGCAAAGATGCAGCTAAATCCAGTAAAATTGCCACAGAAGCCTTATTATCCAGCGTATAACTAGCTATATAATTTTTTAACCGCATCGGGTGTTTGCGGTGTTTTCCTACTACCATGCGCGTACCTGGACGAATACCAGCCACCGCCAATTCTTGAGCAGTACATTTAGTTTCAATCCAAGCATTTTCCCACTTTAATGCCACATCTTCCTGCTGAGATTTTTGGGGAGATTCGTGAGAAACATGACGAGAACCAAAACTAAGAATACCGCTAATTGTTCGACGATCTCCCAATAAATCGACAACACCTTCACCATAAATCCAAGGGTAAGAACCACCAAGTTTACGGACATGGACTCTGCCATTTGAGGCAACAGTTTTAACGATCGCGCCTATTTCATCTTTGTGGGCAGTAATTGCGATAGAATGTTGAGAATCGCGACCCGGAATCAGTGCGATCGCATTACCCGCACTATCAAGCCAAGCCTTCACTCCCATTTTCGCAAACTTATCGATCAACCAGCTATCAACTTCCGACTCAACACCACTAGGGGAGTGTTGCATCACTAACTCTTTAATCGTAGCAAATAAGCGATCGTATTCTTGCATTTTTTTACCGCAGAGGAGAGGGGTAGCAGGGGAGATGGGGGAGATGGGTAATTAGCAATTAGCCATTAGCAATTAGCCATTAGCAATTAGCAATTAGCCATTAGCCATTAGCCATTAGCCATTAGCCATTAGCCATTAGCCAAAATATTAATCCGGCTTCACTTGTAGCGCATCCTTTGCTGATACTCCATCTCCCTGAGATCCAAAATACCAAAGACTCGCCGCCGCCTCGGCGCGAGTAACAGATTTATTAGGCTGAAACAGAGTTGTAAAGCTAAAAACTCGGCGAATATTCGCCAAATCTCCATTATTGAAATCAGCTAAAACGGCTCTTGAAACCCCAGAATTAATCTTCGACGCATCTTGAAAACCCCATCTTTCTTTCACCGCATCAATATTAGCTGAAGGCAAAGCTTGACGAGTATCCAGAGGTACTTTCCATAGTATCATGGCCGAACGAGTTAAAGGATCGTTTGGTCGAAATTTTACATCTTTAATATCCCCAGAAAGGGAACTGGGAATTAAACCCGCTTCTGCCAAACCTTGAATAGCTGGAAAATCAGGATCGGTTGTCGGGACATCTGAAAAAGCCGCTGACGTTGATGTTACAGCCAACCGAATTTGTTTCGGTTGACGATTAGCATAAATCTTATTATTAGCCGTTACCAGCCAGCGTGCATACTCGCGGCGAGTAATAATTTTGTTTGGTTCAGGTAACGTATTCGTAATATCTGATTTCTGATATTGCCCTTGTAATTTCAATACCCCTAACTCGGCTACTTCCGTCACATACTGACGTAACTCTTGAGGTACTTCGCTTTGATTTTGTACCACTTTCTGCGGTTCAGGCGATGCTTTTGGTGTTGATATAACCTTATCTATATCAGGAGAAGATGAGGAACTTGGCGAAGGCAAAGGAGAAGTAATTGCGGGAGAATTTGTCGGTTCTGGTGTGGCTGCAATTGCCCCAGAATCTTTGCTATACTCCATCAAAAATTCTGTAGATACTCCCGATTTCTCATTAGGTAAAAACGATATATTGACCCGTAAATTATCCTTAGTTGCTGTAAGTGTTCCTTGTCCATCTTCAGCAATAGGCAATTTGACTTCCCATTTTTGACGTTGAAATTCTGTCTGATAAAAATTCTGAATATAATTGCTGGGGTCGGTACTCATCCAGCGAAGCTGGACGTTTTCTTCAGTAGAATTAACTGGTTTAGTAACTTCAATCAACTGAGCATTAGTATAAACTGGAATCTCATTGGGAAAATCAGGGGGCAACTTAGCAGTTGTGGTATTAGATTGGTTAGTCGTAACTGGTGTTGGTGTCGGTGTTGAGAAGCTGACTGGACTTTCCTGAAGTTGGGGGTCGGCGGCCAAAGACTCCTCAAGTGCCTTACTATTAGGACTATTGGCGCAAGCCGTCAACGAGGCTAACAAAAATATGGTCAAACTTGCATTGGCGGCTTGACTTTGAATCCTGACCAAAGATTTCGAGGATCTAAGCCATCGAGTAAATATAGTATCCACAATAAATTCCCCAATTAACCTATATCTTTAAGGCTAGCGCAAATATTCGCTGTGGATGCGATCGCCAGGTTTCGAGGTCTTTCCCTTGTGGTTGACTTCGCTTGATATTCATTTTTATTTGTTTAGTTTTATGAAAAAAGTCAGAACTAGATACAGAACGTGCTAAAATCAGCCACACTTCGCGGAGGTAGTTAAATCTCTAGGAAACAGTGTCAGTACCATCGGATTTAATTTTTCAATAAAGCATCTATGGAATTTAGCCTGATTCTTTCCAATATTCTCAACCCTCCAGTGTTGTTCTTTTTTGTCGGATTTGCAGCCGTTTGGCTCAAGTCAGATTTAGAAATTCCCCAGCCATTGCCGAAGCTATTTTCTCTCTATCTCCTGTTTGCAATTGGCTTCAAAGGTGGTCACGAAATTATCGAAAGTGGCGTAAGTTGGGAAATTGGATTTACCCTTTTAGCCGCAATGTTAATGGCTTGTGTAGTACCAATTTACTCATTTTTTATCTTAAGAATCAAGCTAGATGTTTATAATGCAGCAGCGATTGCTGCCACCTACGGATCTATCAGTGCTGTCACTTTTATTACTGCCAGCGCGTTACTAACGAAATTAAATCTGAGTTTTGGCGGACACATGGTTGCAGCTCTTGCTCTGATGGAATCTCCAGCTATTGTAATCGGCATCTTTTTAGTGCGGCTGTTTGCCGATAAGCAAGAGAGCGAAACTGAAACCGTCGAGCAAATATCTTGGATTGAGGTATTGCGAGAAGCCTGTCTAAATGGCTCAGTATTTTTGTTAGTAAGCAGCCTAATTATCGGATTACTGACTGGCGACAGTGGTTGGCTAAAAATTAAGCTTTTTGCTGACGACTTGTTCTACGGGATACTGTGTTTTTTCCTCTTAGATATGGGATTGATTGCAGCCCGTCGTATTAATGACTTAAAGCAAGCTGGATCGTTTGTAATTGGCTTTTCTGTGGCAATGCCTTTGTTAAATTCTCTGATTGGGATTGGAATAGCAAAGCTTTTAGGTCTGTCTGTGGGCAACGCTTTACTTTTTGCGGTACTATGTGCAAGTGCATCTTATATAGCGGTGCCTGCTGCAATGCGGATGAGTGTGCCTGAAGCAAATCCAAGCTTATATATATCAATGGCACTAGCATTGACCTTTCCTTTTAACATTATTATTGGGATTCCGGTGTATTTACAGATTATTAACCGATTTTGGAATTGAACTCAATGGATACGATTAAACGCATCGAAATAGTTGTTCCTGCTATCGAACTCAAACCTGTGGTGAAACGGCTCGAAAAGCTTGGGATTATCAAGTACAACATCATTCGCCAAGTGATAGGTAGGGGGGAGTTTGGGGAATCCAGCGACGATCTCGATGCTCAATTAAGTAGCGTGTATATCTTGACAACTTGTTTAGGCGGACAGGAAGATTCAGTGTTTTTAGAGTTGCAGCCGATCCTGCAAAAGTATGGTGGTGTGTTTTTGGTATCAGATGCGGTGTGCTATCGGTGTTAGGAAGAAGGAAGAAGGAAGAAGGAAGAAGGAAGAAGCAAGAAGGAAGAAGCAAGAAGGAAGAAGGAAGAAGCAAGAAGGAAGAAGGAAGAAGCAAGGAAGAGAACAGTTAGTTAGTAGGATGGGTAGAGCGCTTCGCGAAACCCATCTCTGGAGGAGGATCTGTTTGAGGGCTTGACGGCGGCGATTGTTGCCGATCGCCTTAGAAATGCGAAAATTAGCGCCTGCCAAGGTTGAAGTCAAATTTCTTAGTACACTCAGGGTGAGACTCCACAGCAAAATCAATGGAAACTTTCCCCGCGCACGCTCAACCGGAAATTCGCTCAGCTAACGGACAACAGGAAGGCAAAACCCAACAGCCTAGTCAAGATTTTGATGCCGCAATGATGCGGCGGTGTATCGAACTTGCCGGCTGTGCTTTAGGTAAAACTGCTCCTAATCCTTTAGTTGGTTCTGCGATCGTTCGAGATGGCGTAGTTGTCGGCGAAGGTTTTCATCCAGGTGCAGGAATGCCCCACGCGGAAGTTTTTGCGCTGAGGGAAGCGGGAGAAAAAGCTCTAGGAGCGACTGTTTACGTTAATCTGGAACCTTGCAATCACTATGGCCGTACTCCTCCGTGTTCGGAAGCTTTAATTGCGGCTGGTGTGGCAAAAGTAGTGGTGGGAATGGTCGATCCAAATCCTTTGGTATCTGGGGGTGGGATTGCTAGATTGCGAGAAGCTGGGATTGAGGTTGTGGTAGGCGTGGAAGAGGAAGCTTGTCGGAGGCTGAATGAGGCTTTTATCCATCGGATTCTATACCGCCGACCTTTTGGAATTTTGAAATATGCGATGACTCTGGACGGTAAAATTGCGACCAGTTCGGGTCATAGTGCTTGGGTGACGGGGGAGGAGGCGCGATCGCAAGTACATGGTTTACGGATGGCTTGCGATGCTGTGATTGTTGGGGGTAATACGGTGCGGCTGGATAATCCTCAATTGACTAGCCACCAAGAAGGTAGACACAATCCTCTGCGGGTGGTGATGAGTCGCACTCTGGATTTGCCTAAGTCGTCTCGCCTGTGGGAAACGGGGGATGCTTCTACTTTGGTGCTGACTCAGGAGGGGACGAATCTTCAGTTTCGGGAATTTTTAGAGTCAAAGGGGGTGGAAGTGGTGGATTTGTCGCCGTTAACGCCCGCTAGCGCGATGGCTTATCTTTACGATCGCTCTTTTCTGTCGGTACTTTGGGAATGTGGCGGGATTTTGGCCGCAAGTGCGATCGCAGACGGATCTGTACAGAAAATTTTAGCTTTTATTGCTCCTAAAATTGTCGGCGGTCAAGGTTCTCCCTCCCCCGTTGGCGATTTAGGTTTTGCTAGGATGACAGAGGCGATCGCTTTGGAGCGAGTTAGTTGGTACTCTGTCGGTGCAGACTGTTTGGTTGAAGGCTATTTGAAAATTAAAGATTAAATTGCTAATGGCTAATGGCTAATTGCTAATTGGTACGTAGTTGGGCTTTAGCCCTCTGATTGTGCTTATGTAGTAAGTGAGGTAAGCACCTAACAACTCCCATTACCAATTACCAATTACCAATTACCAATTACCAATTACCAATTACCAATTTTTTTAGTATGTTTACAATTGTGATTTGGAGTCTAATGGTTGGTAGTCTCGGCATTGAGGCTGTAATCGTTGGCGGTTGGCTGCGCCGCTATCAGTTTGTTGAAGCCCAACAAAGTGAGGAGGAAGAAATTTTGACGCACTACGAATCTAAGGATGATAATATTCCTACGACCGATCGGGTACAATCAAACAACAATCCCAACTCCGGTTTTAAGGATTCTCAATTAATTGGTTGGGAGTTTAAGATTGTGCGGGCATCGAGCGACCTATTTCGTAATCCTGCTATTTTCCATCGGCTATGTGAAGAAGAGGCGCAAGTAGGCTGGATTTTATTAGAAAAGCTGGACGATCGCCGAGTGCGGTTTAAGCGCCCGATCGCGATGCGTGACATGGAAAGGTCGGATTTACCACGCTTTGACCCCTATAGATCGCACTATGGCTCAGGGTCAAATTGGCTGGCGATGCTAGGGGCGATCGCACTACTCGGCGCTATGGTTTTACCCGCTGTCTTAGGTTATGCTTTAGTGTCCACTACCTTGATCAAATCTCGTTCTAATTTGCCAGATTCACCTATTCAATCTCTCCCTTATTCTCCTACACCAGAAGAGAGCCCATCACCCCCCTAGCTCAATGCTGATGATAATGTTAAGTTATAATTAGTATCGCCTTGAAATTGAGAAACACGGACAAAATAAAGACCAGCAGGTAAAGGTCTAGGACTGATAATTTGTTCAGAAGCTGTACCAAAATTAGTGGAGGAACCAACCAGACCATTGATTCCAACTATCCCATCCCGGTTGATATCTTGAAGTAATTCTACATCTGCATCTGCACTCAAACCGTCCAGAGTTAAACTGAAATTGCTAGGAGAATTGAGGAGAAAACTGTAAATATCCACAGGTTCAGTATCACCTACAAAGTCGCTCACACCTTGAATTCCATCCAGTACACCAAGACTACGAGCCGAGGTTAAATCTTCGCTTTGAGTGGGGGGAACGCTAACAAGAGTTTCTTCTAAGCCAAAACGGAGATAATGCTCAAAGGCACTTCTGACTACACCGTTATTTACGGCTGCTGCTACAAGCGGGTATTTTTGCAGATAATAATCAGGGTCAAAAAGAAGACTCGGCTGGCGGTTTTCAAATTGACCTAACTTGAGGTAATGTTCTGCGAGAGTGAGTTGATTTCGTTGTACCGCTGCGGTCACATCTAGATTATTCGACCCATAAAAAGCCGTATCGAATAAAGGGTTAGGGTTGCGGCGTTCAAATTGACCAAATCTGATAAAATGATCGGCGGCTGTAATTTTTCCTTCCTCGACTGCGGCTGCTACATCAGTGTTTGTTTCTAGATAATAGCTAGTATCGAATAGAATATTGGGATCTCGATCTTCAAATTTGCCAAATCTGTTAAAGTGGTCAAACCCACTAGAAACTTTGCCGTTGGCGATCGCCAAACCGACATCAGGGTTGTTTTCTAGATAAAAGGCGTTGTCGAATAAGCTTCTAAGGTCTAACATTCCTAAAAAATTCTCTCACTAACTTAGGGTGCAAACCGTGCCATAGTATTGTACTATTCACTCTTGTAAATTGTACTTGGATTTACGAAATTAAATCTATCATCATAATTCTGCAAAAAATACTTGTGAGTGTCCCTGGAGTATGGCTAAATCTGACTTGATGGCAACGCTGCGCCGTGCCTACAGCATTGCCCAGACCTCAATTAAAACAGGAATTCCGGCGGATGAGCTCTTAGATAAAGCGATCGATCGCACGTTGGAAAATCGCGTCTCTCGTCGTCGTCTGCTACACAGTGGCTTAGCCGCAGCCGGGGCGATCGCAGCCACCACCTTCACGCGAGACGGAAACCGCGCAGTTGCCCAAGAAACGGGAAGATCCCCCATTTTAATCGTCGGCGGCGGAATTGCAGGGTTAACAGCCGCTTACCGCCTTCGTCAAGCAGGAATTCGCACCGACATTGTAGAGGCTACAAACCGCCCAGGCGGCCGCATTCGTACCTTGCCCAAAGTAGGAGGGACAATCATCTCAGCCGAACTAGGTGGAGAATTCATCAGCACCAGCCACACCAGTTTAATATCTTTAGCAACAGAACTCGGTTTAATGGCGATCGACCTTAAACAAGTTCAAGAAAGGTTTGTTGATAATACTTTCTACTTCCAAGGTCGCAGAGTCACCCTCGCACAATTAACCACAGATTTTGCTCCCTTAGCCCAGAAAATTGCAGCAGATTTAACAGCAATTGGAGACACTCTTAGCTACAAATCAGCTAATGAAACAGCAGAAAGCTTAGACAATACTTCCCTGGCTGAATATTTAGACAATGCTGAAACTAGCACCATCATTCGGCAATTGCTTCGCATTGCTTACATAGCTGAATATGGCCGCGACGCTGAAGAACAATCTTGTCTCAATATGCTATTTTTAATCGGCACTGAAACCAACAACTTTAGTGTCACTGGAAACAACGACGAGCGGTATCAAATCGAAGGTGGTAACGAAAAAATTATCCAAGGACTAACAAATTTAGTAGCCGATTCGATTGAAACTGCCACAATTTTAGAAGCTGTAAATACTCTCTCTGATGGTCGTTACCGAGTCAGTTTACGCTCAGGACAAAGTGCTTTTGACCGCACCTACGAGCGGATTTTATTTGCACTGCCATTTACCACACTGCGGCAAGTTCAGCTTAATGTCAATTTGTCCCGCGAAAAACTGTTTGCTATTAATAATTTGGGCTACGGTACTAATAGCAAATTAATTACAGCTTACAAAAGCCGAGTTTGGCGTGAATTTTATCGTTCAACTGCCGCTGTTTACTCAGATTTAGGATTTCAAACTACTTGGGAACCAACACCTTTTGCTCCCACTGGTAATGGTTTAGTAACTGAATTACTCGGCGGTAGACAAGGTTTAGCTCTTGGTAGCGGAACGCCAGAAGACCAAGCGCAAAGATTTGTGTCACAATTTGACAAAGTTTTTCCCGGAGTTAAAGACGCTCGTATTGGTAATGCTGTCAGAGCTTTCTGGCCAGGAGAACGTTTTGTCCAAGGTTCTTATGCCTGCTATTTAGTCGGACAATGGACTCGAATGTATGGCGTAGAAGGAGAGCGTGCAGGCAATCTATATTTTGCGGGAGAACACACTTCTTTAGAAAATCAGGGTTATATGGAAGGAGGCTGTGAAACAGGAGAAAGAGCTGCTGTAGAAATCTTAGAAGATTTGGGTTTAAGCTCTTCTGCTCAAAGCTTATCACAGCGTAGAGCAACTAATCTCAATTCTCCTCGTCCTAGTCGCAGAGTACCAAGAAATCGCAATTCTAGTAAGTCTAAACAAAGCATAAGATAGTGGTAATGGCTAATGGCTAATTGCTAATTTAGAACTTATGCAGTCTTAAATGTATTTCTGTCATTGCGAGCCAAGCGAAGCAAACCCAAAATTTTTGTCTTAACCTTGATTTAACCTGGAAACTGTGTAATTCCTCTAACAATTCCCAATTCCCAATTCCCAATTACCCATTACCTATTACACATTACCCATTCAGACCCATGAAACTTTTGCACTTTACTAAAGTTTTAACCAGTTTATTGATATCTCTTGCGTCTAGTATTGTCTTCAGTAATCCTCTGCTTGCAGATCCTCCTACTGTAGAAAATTCAGAGATAGATGTACCACTTTGCTATATGCAAACCGCTGATGGCAGGAGGCTAAACTTGGTGAATATGTGCGGTCAAGAAACTGAGCCTAGCACTCCTCAAGCTTGTAATACTAACTCTGATAATGCTAAAGTTTCAATCGCCAATTCCACTTATGATGGAAATTTTTTAATCGGGCAAATTATCAATCAGACCTGTAAAACGGTGAAATATGTCAAAGTAAATTATGAAGTTTTGGATGAGTTAGGCAACATAATTGATAATGGATTTATCTACGCCCAACCAGTGAATGTTGAGCCAGGAAAATTAGCTTCATTTCGAGGAGCAGTTGTGTCTGGAGCTAAAGTAAATGCAACCCATTTAGACTGGACTGAATAATTTTTATTTCGTTTTAACTACCTAATTATTTGTAACGCCGCCAACAGGCACGGTTTCTTGACGCGCTGCGCTTGCCAAGCAATGACATAGTTATGTCTTTTCCTTCTTCCTTCTTCCTTCTTCCTTCATTATCAACAATGACAACTGAAATACCATCC
>NZ_JARFTR010000118.1 GCF_029167235.1 Kamptonema sp. UHCC 0994
CTTAACCGCCGAGACGGCGGCGTTACGAAGATTGCGGTTAAATATTTTGAAATATTTGCTGAGGTGGTTTGATGGTAATTTTAAATAATATCTGTAAGTGTCGGCAATCGATGTTAAGTGGTAATGTTTAGCGATGAAGTTTAGCGAACTCTTAGAAAAACTAACTTTGGTTTCTAGTCACAGCCTGACAACTTCTGATTCTCCAGATCCAGAAATTACTGGTGTGGCAGCAGTTGATGAGGCAAAGGTTGGCGATATCAGTTATATAGAAGGTGGTAAATTTGCGGTTTTTGTAGCAAAAACCGGTGCTTCGGCCTTGATTTTGCCAATGGATGAAAAGCTTCAGGCAGAATCTACCCAGGGAGGAATTGCTTGGATGACGACGGCAGATCCGAGGTTGTTGTTTGCTGAAGCGATCGCTATTTTTTATCAGCCCTTTCGACCTAGCCCCGAAATTCATCCTACTGCGATCGTACACCCAAGTGCAGAAATTGGCACAGATGTTTATATTGGGCCTCACGTTTCTATTCAAGCGGGGGTAAAAATTGGGAAGGGAGTTTGCATTCATCCCAATGTGGTAATTTACCCAGAGGTGCAAATAGGCGATCGCACAGTTTTACACGCTAATTGCACTATTCACGAACGTACTAAGATTGGTGCAGATTGTGTAATTCACTCTGGCGCGGCCATTGGTTCCGAAGGCTTTGGTTTTGTGCCTACGCCGACAGGTTGGTTCAAAATGGAACAATCTGGCTGCACTGTCTTAGAAAATGGTGTGGAAGTTGGTTGTAATAGTACAATTGACCGTCCCGCTGTGGGAGAAACCCGGATTGGCAGCAATACAAAACTTGACAATTTAGTACATATAGGTCACGGCTGCCAAGTAGGTCAAAATACGGCAATAGCGGCCCAAGTTGGTATGGCTGGTGGTGTTAAAGTTGGTAATAATGTGCTGTTGGCTGGTCAAGTGGGAATTGCTAATCAAGCAAAAATAGGAGATGGTGCGATCGCTACTGCTAAAGCCGGAATTCATAGCGATATCCCCCCAGGGTCTATTGTGACCGGCGTTCCAGCAATTCCACATAAAATATTTCTCAAGGCCGCAGCTATTTATAGCCGCTTACCTGAAATGTACCATTCCCTCAAGCAACTTCAGCGACACCTAAATTTAAAAGACTAGGGAACTAGGGTAGATTTATCTTACCAAAATAGGTGAACTGGGAGATAAAAAAAGATTTTTGCTAAAATTGATAAGTTTGAGTATATATTTTTGATATTGCTCTCAATTAGCATAAAAGTCTATTAAGCAATCACCAGGATTGAAGGATATTTCGTAAGACCATGACTGAAACTGCAACATCTCCACTCATCGGAAGGGCTCTCCTTCAAAAAGTAAAAGAACTCTCCCACTTGCCTCGGAGAGAAACCGCAAAGCTATGCGGATATTACTCGACGACAAAAAACGACTCCACCCGCGTTAACATGACGGATTTTTACGACGCGGTTTTGGCAGCTAGGGGAATTCCCTTAAGCCCGGAGAGTACAAAAGACGGGCGCGGCCGAGAAGCGACGTATCATGTTAGCGTTCACAAAAATGGTCAAATCGTTATTGGTTCGACTTACACTGAATCGATGGGATTAAAACCAGGAGACGAGTTTGAAATCAAGCTAGGCTACAAGCACATTCATTTGATCCAGCTTGATGCTGTTAAAAGTCGAGGCCAGAATGATGAAGACTTTGAGGAAGTAGAGGAAGAAGAAGAAAATTCTGAGGAGTAATATAAAGGCGGCAGAGATTAGTCTGCGATTTGAGAAAGTGAGATAAATCGGGAAGTTTTTGTAGGGGCGAAGCATTCGCGCCCATATCCTATCTATTTTACGAAAGATTTTAAGCGCGAATGCTTCGCCCCTACGGATATATAGCAACAGCTAAGGCAGTTAGGACAGAATTAATTGCTAAAACCCTTGCTACGATCTGCCACTACCTCCTGCTGTGCCTTACCTGCCTCCTGCTATATTTACACGCGCCAGGGCGCATTCTAAGTTCTTGCCCCTTTCTGCCACTACCCTAATCTGGATTTAAAAGGCTGTCTATTTCTGAAGCAAGATAAGTTATGGGAATTGCTGACCAAGTAAACAGCCTGCGGCTTTTGTTGCTATCAATGCCAGCAATTGTTAAGGTTATGGCTTTTTTCACAGTTTGGGTTTGCTTGTGGTTGCCGATCGCAATTCCGAGTGCGATCGCGCTTAATTGGCAACCGCCCCAGCCTTTGGGAAATAAAAAGTTACCTTTACTGGCTTCTCTCTACCTGATTGTTCCGCTTATTATCTGGGGCGGAATTTCTGTTGAAGGTTGGTCTTTTGCCGATTTGGGATTAGTAGTCTCAGCCCGGAGTTTAGTTTCTTTGGCGCTGGGTTTCAGTTTAGGAATGCTGAGTATAGCAACTTTATTTGCAATTCAACGGGCTTTAGGCTGGATTAGCTGGCAAGAGGAAGGGGATCAAGATATTCATCCGATCTTATCGATTTTTCAGCCTGCTTTATTTTTGACTTTATTATTAGGATTGTGGATTAGCGGGACAGAAGAATTGATTTTTAGGGGTTTTCTGCAAAATCTACTTCAGCAAGATTATTCTCTATTAGTGGCGGCTGCGATCGCGAGTTTAATTTTTGCGTGTGCTCATTTACTCTGGGAAGTACGAGAAACTATTACCCAATTGCCGGGACTGTGGTTGATGGGCATGGTCTTGACTTTTGCGCGTATTTGCGATCGCGGCAATTTAGGTTTAGCCATCGGGCTTCATGCTGGTTGGATTTTGGTAATAGCCAGTCTTGATACAGCTAAGATAATTGCATATACTGGTCGCGTCCCAGAGTGGATTACGGGTATCAAAGCACAACCTTTAGCCGGTGTGGCGGGAATTTTTTTCTTAGTGGTGACAGCCGCTATTTTAGCAATTTTTGACTTGAGATTTTAGATTTTAAATATAGCATAAATTTATAACATTTTAAAAGGGGAAAATATGATACCTAAAAACATGAGAAAAATCTTGGGAATTAGTACAGGTATTATCATGTTTTTAGCTGCGGGAGGTTACTATTATGTATTCGTCGCTGGAGCTCCCCAGTTAGATCCTCCGCAAATAGAAGCAGACACAGGGCTAACTTTTGAAATTAAAACATATAAGAGTGCAGCTATGGGTAGCGATCGCACCTACGGTTTAATCCTACCTCCTGGCTATGCCAAAAACCCCAGCAAACACTATCCAGTCATATTCTTGTTGCACGGTGGACACGGAGACGCAAGCGCTTACCAGGACAAAGCCGCTGTAACTAGCGTACTTCACAACGTCTACAAAAGCAATAAATTACCACCATCAATTATTATTACTCCCGATGGCAACGACAAGCGAGGTACAAGTCCACTTTGGGACCCGCAATACTACGATGGGCCTAACGGCAAAATTGGAACTGCAATCGGCTCTGAATTAGTTAAAGTAATTAAATCACGCTACCGCACACTAAATTCTCCACAATTTTGGGCAATGGGAGGGCAATCATCTGGAGGTTGGGGAGCCTTTAATATCGGTCTTCGCTACTTGGATAATTTTAATATTCTCTTTAGCCACAGCGGCTATTTCATAGATGCCAGCGGCAGGGCTAACAGTCCCCAGTATACAGTAAAGCAGTTATCTGAAAAAGACCTTCAGCGTTTACGAGCCTATATCGATGCTGGTGTTGAAGACGAGAAATTTTTGACATCTTCTGAGCAGTTCCATCAATTATTAAACAGTTTGAAGATTGCCAATGAATTTCACAAATTCCCAGGAGGACACGGCATTGTTGGTGCAGATGTAGGATGGAATTACTGGCACAAACATCTCGCAGATTCTTTGACTTACGTGGGGAAGCAGTTTAAGATGGCTTTGGGTGAAAAGTAATTGTTAATTGTTAATTGTTAATTGTTAATTGTTAACTGTTAACTGGTAATTGGTAATTGGTAATTGGTAATTGGTAATTGCTGAAACCCGCTTATTCTATTCCCTAGCCCCTAGCCCCTAGCCCCTAGCCCCTAGCTATAATTGGTAATTGAGGAAATACTGTGCGATCGCAACGAAGTCGGATTGGACTATGGACGGCATCCCTCCTAACTGGACTGGTAGGAGTGGTTAACTTGCTCTCTTCTGTAACGCCTAGTTTACAAGCTCGGAGACAATTACTAGAAGAATTTTTTCCCTTCCCAGTCCGAGCTGGCGGACATTTTTTTGCCGCAATTATCGGATTTCTGTTACTAACTTTAGCAGCTAATTTACTCAGGCGCAAACGGATTGCTTGGTTGCTCACTGTCGGGCTATTAATTCTCTCCATAGTTAGCCATTTAGTAAAGGGATTAGATTATGAAGAAAGTATATTAGCTGCGGTGTTGCTAGTTCAATTAGTTATCATGCGAGACGAGTTTACAGCTTCCTCAGATCGCCCCTCAATTGCTCAAGGGATCAGAGTTCTTTTTGGTGCTCTGCTGTTTACCCTAGCCTATGGAACGGCTGGCTTTTATATACTAGATGAGAAATACAATATTAATCAAGTGCCGATTAATTTTTCATTCCATGAAGCTTTGTTTCAAACTTTAGCAATGTTCTTCACTGCTGATAATGCTGGGTTAGCGCCTAAAACTCGATTTGCAGAATTTTTTGCGGATTCAATTTATGCTGTGGGAGCAGTGACGCTAAGCTATGCTTTATTTATGTTATTGCGGCCGGTTTTACTGCGAGCTGTAGGGACTCCGAAAGAAAGGCAGCAGGCTAAACAAATTGTAGAACAATACGGGCGGATACCACTGGCGCGATTAGCCCTGCTGGAGGATAAGTCTTATTATTTTAGTCCATCTGGGAAAAGTGCGATCGCCTATGTTGCGAAGGGGCGAGGGGCGATTGCTCTCGGAGATCCAATTGGCCCCCCGGAAGACCAAGAAGAGGCGATAATTGGGTTTCAACAATTTTGCGATTGTAATGACTGGTATTCTGCATTTTATCAGACTTTACCGGATAATTTAGAATTCTACAAATCCCTCGGATTTCGAGTTTTGCAAATAGGGGAAGAGGCTATTGTTAACCTTAAAACTTTTAGCCTGAAAGGGAAAGCAAATCAAAATTTGAGAACTGCTATTAACCGTCTCACTAAATCAGGCCATGAAGTAAAATTTTATGAGCCTCCCTTAAGCGATGAATTGCTACGGCAAATGAAGATAGTTAGCGACGAGTGGCTACAAATGATGCAGGGTGCGGAGAAAAAGTTTTCTGTTGGTTGGTTTAATGAGGCTTATTTGCGGGAAACTCGCGCGGTAGTAGTATATACTTCGGAGGGTAAAATAAGTGCTTTTGCCAATACGATCTCAAGTGGTGAATCTAAGTTAGTAGGGGTTGATTTAATGCGGAGACGCACGGAAGTTGAAAATGGCACAATGGAATGTTTATTTGCCTCAATGTTGCAGCACTTTCAAGAATTGGGATACGAACAATTTGATTTAGGTTTATCAGCCCTCGCGGGGGTAGGTGAAACGGAAAAATCTCTCCGATTAGAAAAGGTCTTAAACTATCTTTCAGAACACTTGGAGCAGTTTTATAATTTTAAGGGTTTGCATAGCTTTAAGGAAAAGTTTCTACCTGAATGGGAACCTCGTTATTTTGTTTATCCAGGTTATAGGAGTTTGCCTGATGTTGTGGTTGCTTTGATTCGGGCAGATTCAGGCGATCGGCTGCTTGACTATTTTAAGCCTGGAGATTAATTCTATAGCAACCGCTTTCGTCGGTTAGGGGCTAGGGGCTAGGGGCTAGGGGCTAGGGAAAGAAGGGAAAGAAGGGAATAGAATAAAAGAGGTAAGAGGCGTTAAAAATTAATGGTTTCAGCAATTAATAACAATTCTCAAAATAATAGAAATACTTTTAATACATACTTTGTTTGTTTTGTCAACGTCTAAATTGCTAAACTTTTTACCTAGAGGCTAGCAAACTCACCTAAAAAGAATCCGCGATTAATTATTCTCCTTTAATTGCTAAAATGTCATATCCATGTCACATCGGATCGTAAAACTACAATTAAAGACGTGACAATTGACCTTGTAAAAACTTAGTGCATTTAAGCTAACATATTTTATGGTCGCTAAGTTGGACATCAAATCTAATCAAAATTATTGTCCATTTTATTGTACAGTTTATAAGTAGCCTGATGCTGGAAGTCTTGCTGTCAAAGCGCTTATTATTGATTTTATACCTTAAATTTAGAGAGTAGTGACATCTAAAATATATTATATTTTTTCAGATGAATATTTCAGAATAATTTTATCTGCAACAAAATAATTTGATATCAAAAAGAGGAAATCCCAATCAACACTTAGAAAAATCAAAGTTTAGCTTGCAATGAAATCACACCGAATCGAGAGAACTTCAAAATTGCCAACATAAAATAATTAAGACTAAATAACTATTGACATCGCGCTAACAATAAATGTATGATTGCTATAAACAAAGAGCATTCCCAAATTTAACAAAATACACCCTGTACCTAAATCTTAAAATCCAAGCTAGGATAGAAAACGCTTAAATCGCGTCTAACCGATATGAACAGACGATTGATCCCTTTCGTAGTGTTGCTTTCAATGGCAACTGCGATCGCAGCCGATAAAGCCTCTGCACAGCAGATCGCACCAGCGGCGGACGGTACCGGTACTACCGTTACCCCGCAGGGAAATCGCTTGGACATTGATGGGGGGTCGCGTTCGAGAGATGGAGCGAATCTTTTCCACAGTTTTGACAGATTTGGGCTAAATTCAGGTCAAATTGCCAATTTTATTTCTCATCCAGAAATTCGCAACATCTTAGGTCGCATCGTCGGCGGCGATGCTTCCTACATTAATGGCTTAATCCAAATCACAGGCGGTAATTCCAACTTATTTTTAATCAATCCCGCAGGCATAGTTTTCGGGCCGAATGCCAGCTTAAACGTCCCTGCCTCTTTCACAGCGACTACGGCTAACGGAGTCGGCTTTGGTAATAATAACTGGCTTAACGCTATTGGTAATAATAATTGGGCTACCTTAGTCGGAACTCCCAGCGAATTTAGGTTTGATAGCTTCAATCCCGGCAGCATTATTAACTCTGGTAACTTAACAGTTGGGACAGGTGAAAGTTTAACCTTACTTGGTGGCAGCGTCATCAATACTGGTACATTAGCCGCGCCGGGAGGTGACATTACGATCGCAGCCATCGCGGGAAAAAACCTAGTTCGCATCTCCCAACAGGGACGTATTCTCAATTTAGAAATTACTCCTAGTTTACCGGGAAATAATGGTAATGACCCTGGGATTTCACCCATATCTTTGCCGCAATTGCTAACTGGTGGCGGTGGCGGCCAAGCTTCGGGAATTACTGTTAACGCCGAAGGACAAGTGGTGTTGACGGGTGGAACGATCCTCCCTACCGAGGCGGGAACTGCAATCGCCTCTGGCAATATCAATGTATCCGGCAATACAGGTGGCACTGTCAATATTTTAGGTCAGCGAGTCGGAGTCATCGGCGGCAATATCAACGCCGCCGGCAGTTATGGTGGCGGTACGGTACTTGTGGGAGGCGACATTCAAGGTAAAGGCCCGGTGCCCAACGCCTTGCAAACCTTCGTCAGCAACGACTCAGTAATTGACACCAGCGCGATCGCGATCGGCAATGGCGGCAAAATCATCGTCTTTGGTCAAGAAGCGGCCTATATCGGCGGTACATTGAGGGCAAGAGGAGGCGTAATTGGCGGTAACGGCGGCTTTATTGAAACTAGCGGATTGCGATCGCTAGCTATTACCAGTGTCCCCGATATCGGAGCACCGGCCGGCATTGGTGGAGAATGGCTGATCGATCCCTACAATATTGACATTGTTTCCAATCCTATTCCTGGGAATATTAATCTCGGATGCTCATTATTATTGGGGTTGTGTAACTCCACTGGTAATAGTGCTCAATTACCAGTTGGGCTAATTACAGGTGCACTATTATTAGGTGATGTTACCATCTCCACTGGAGCCGGAGGAATAGAGCAGGGAAATATTAATTTAAACGCGCCGCTGGTATTCAATCCCCTACTAGGGTCAACCCTGACGCTTAATGCTCATAATGATATTAATATTAACCAACCAATTTCAGGAGGGGGCAGCGTTCCGTTAAACCTAGTTCTCAACGCCAACAACGGAGACATAACAACAGATGCAGGCAGAGTAATTGTCAATAGTTCAATCGCAACTTTAGGGGGAAATATTAGCGCCCTTGGTAGGGCAAATATTGCCGGTCAGGCAGGTATTGAAATTACTTCCGGCGGTTCCATAAATTCCGGTGGCGGCAACATTAACCTCAATGGTTTCAGCGTTGGCATGGCCGATTCAGGGGTAAGAAATCAAGGTTCGATCGTTTCAGCCGGTGGAGTAATTTCGATTACAGGTGCGAGCGACTTTTCACAGGGAATTAGTATAGAATCTCCCATTGATTCAGGAGGGGGAAATATTATCCTGAATGGCACTGGCGTTAATCAGACAGGGGTACAAATTCTGAATTTAGGTTCAGTAAGTTCATCGGGAGGCGATATTACGATCGCTGGTGTAAGTAATAGTCGAGAAGGTGTATTGGTTAATCAAACCCTCGGTTCTGGGGGTGGAGATATCACCTTAACTGGAACGAGCTTGACTGCCAATGATATTGTTATTGAAAATGCAATTCATGCTGGGGTCGGCAACTTAACATTAGGCGGAAATCATATTGTTTTCTCTACTGGCACGCCTGCTTTAACTGGCAATAATATCGTATTGCAACCCTATATTTCTGGGAACAGTCTATCAGTTACGAACAGCCTTCCTACAACAGTAACATTTAATTCTCCTCAAACAACCTTTGGTCGCGGTGATACCAACGGCACAGTTACTATCAATGGGAATCTGAGTTTCAGCGGGCAACTACTGGTACAGTCTCCGGGAGGTACAATCGCCGCTGCTGGCAGTAATCTTACTGGATTAGGTGGTGCGATCGTCTTCCAAGGTTCGCAAGATATTAGCACGGGTAACATTACAAATAGTGGCGGTACTATCACCATTACCAGCATTACTGGCAATATTAATACTAGCGCTGGGAATATTAATACTAACTCTGGTATTGGTAACGGCGGTGCGATCGCGCTTACGACTTCTACCGGTAATATTATCACTAATGGTCTCTATTCTTACTCCAGCGCCCTTGGCGGTAATGGGGGGAATATCACTCTCAAAGTCACTACGGCGGGCGATATTAATACCAATGCCAGTGCTGATTTAAATGCTACCTCAATTTCTGGCAATGGCGGCACGATCGCACTTTCTGCGCCAGGGAATATTGCTACAGGAAATTTAAACGCCGGGTCTGTTAATAATTCTGGCAACAGCGGCAATGGTGGTACGATCTCAGTTGAGGCTGGCGGTAAGATTTTAGCTGGTAATCTCAATACTAATTCTTCTGCGCTTAATACTGCTGGCAATGCTGGCAATGTAACTCTCAGCGCTCCCAGTGGTAGCATTAACATCAATAATATCGATGGGAGTGCTATTGCGGCTAGCGGTACTTCTGGCAATGGTGGCGCGATCGCGATTACGGCAACTGGTAATATTATCAGCGGTAACGTGACATCTGCTAGTAGCAGTAGCAATGCCGGAAATATTACCCTTGGAAGTACAGGCGGTACTATTGGCAGTGGTAATCTCAATGCTAGCGCTAATAATCAGGGTGGCGCGATCGCGGTTACGGCAACTGGTAATATTATCAGCGGTAACGTGACATCTGCTAGTAGCAGTAGCAATGCAGGAAATATTGCCCTTGGGAGTACAAGCGGAACGATTGGCAGTGGTAATCTTAATGCTAGCGCGAATAATCAGGGTGGCGCGATCGCCATTAATGCAACTGGTAATATTATCAGTGGTAACGTGACATCTGCTAGTAGCAGTAGCAATGCAGGAAATATTACCCTTGGGAGTACAAGCGGAACGATTGGTAGTGGTAATCTCAATGCTAGCGCTAATAATCAGGGTGGCGCGATCGCGGTTACGGCAACTGGTAATATTATCAGCGGTAACGTGACATCTGCGAGTAGTAGCAATGCAGGAAATATTACCCTTGGGAGCACAGGCGGTACTATTGGCAGTGGTAATCTTAATGCTAGCGCGAATAATCAAGGTGGCGCGATCGCGATTACTGCTACAGGAGACATTACCACTGGCGGAGTACAATCTAATTCTACTGTTGCTGGCAGTGGCGGCAATATCACGGTTAACACAACCGGGAATGCTAACATTGGCAGTTTAGATAGTACATCTGTTAACAATGCTGGAGGCGCGATCGCCATTACCGCACCATCAGGAATTACTGCTGGAAATATTAACAGCAACGGCTTACCCAATACTGGTAATATTACCTTAACTAGCAACGAAATTAACTTTATAGATACTTCCGTCCAAGGCAAAGGGACGCTACTACTTAGTGCTTTTACTCCCGGTAGTGCGATCGCCATTGGTGGGCCTAGTAGTACAACAGCCTTAGATTTGACAGCAGCAGAACTCAATCAGCTTAACGGTTTCACATCTGTTACCATTGGTGAAACAGGCGCATCGGGAAACCTTAGCATCGGCGCTAGCGGAGTTATCGATCTTACTAGCAACAATTTCAACCTCACCGTCAACGGCGGGGCCACTACCTTTACCAATACCCTGACTGTAGCAAACGATCGCACTCTGACGATGAATGTCGGTAGCGTTACCAGTGCGCCTACAGGTATTGATATCGCCATCGGCGGTACGGGTTTGCTTTCCTTATCTGCCAGCGGGGATGTGGGTACGGCTGCGAATCCCTTATCTACTAACATTAGCCAGTTAACCACAACTGTAACAGGTAATGCTGCTTTTAGCAATAGCGGCGCGATCGCCATCAACCCATCCACAATTAGCGGTAAACTCAATCTATCTACTACTGGCGCGATCGTGCAAACCGGGCCTTTGAATGTCACCGGCGCAACTACCCTCAACGCGCCTGGAAATGATATTACCCTCAATAATCCCGGCAATAATTTTAGCACCGTCGCCGTCACCAGCGGCAACAATGTCACCCTCACCGATGCTAACGCCATTGACATCGGCAATTCCAATATTGCTGGTACTTTCAATGCTACCGCTAACGGTGTAATTACTGGCAGCGGTAATATTGTTGTCACAGGCGCAACTACCCTCAATGCCAACGGATCTGACATTACCCTAGAAAGTGCTGGTAACGACTTTAGCACCGTAATCGTTACTAGCGGTGACAACGTTAGACTCCATGACTTTAATTCTATCGATCTGGGCACTTTGACAATCCCAGGTACTTTAAACGTCACCGTTGGCGGTAATATTACTCAGAGTGGAGCGATCGGCGTTGCGGGGGCGACAGCGTTTAATGCAATCGGAGATATTACTCTCCTCGATCCTACCAATGCTTTTGGTGCGATTACTTTAACTGGTCAAAATGCTTCTATCCTTGAAGGAGCAGCAACAGACATCGCTGGTGTAGTGTTGGGTGGCAACTTGACTCTAACATCAAGTGGCGCGATCGCTCAATCAGGCACTATTGTCGTTGCTGGGAATACTAGCTTGAATGCTGGTAGCAATGATATCACTTCCAGTGCAGCGATCGACAGCGGCGGCTTGACTTTGACAGGCGGGAATATTAATTTGAACAGCGCGATCGCTGTTGGCGCAGAAGACTTTATTATTACGAATAGTGGTGAATTAAAGATCGTTCCTGCTTCTACCATCAGCGTTGTCGGAGATTTCCTGCAAAATGGTACGGGCAATGTCACAATTGGTGGCAATATTACTAATGCTAGCAGCATTTCTTTTGCTCAGGCGGTGACGGTGAGCGATCCAATAAGTCTTACTGCTAATAACGGCGAGATTCTATTCCAAAATACTGTTGATGGTTATCAAAATCTTACTTTGAATGCTGGCACTGGGAATGTTACATTCAGCGATGCCGTAGGCGGTAATATCCCGTTAGGGAATTTAACAGTAAATAGCAGCGGTACGACAAGATTCGCTAACACTGTCAACGCCACAAGCTTAACCACAGATGCAGGCGGGAAAACAGAAATTAACGGCAATGTAACGACAACAGATAATCAAAATTATGGCGATGCAGTCACCATAGCCAGTAATCCCATACTTACGGGAAATGGCGTTACTTTTAATTCGACATTAGATGGGAATGGAAATCTTACAGTAAATTCAGATATTGGGAATGTCACCTTTAGCGATGCCGTAGGCGGTAATATCCCGTTAGGGAATTTAACAGTAAATAGCAGCGGTACGACAAGATTCGCTAACACTGTCAACGCCACAAGCCTAACCACAGATGCAGGCGGAAAAACAGAAATTAACGGCAATGTGACGACAACAGATAATCAAAATTATGGCGATGCAGTCACCATTACCAATAATCCCATACTTACGGGAAATGGCGTTACTTTTAATTCGACATTAGATGCCAATAGCGATAGCAAGATCGATGTCACCGTAAATTCACCTACCGGAAATGTCACTTTCAGTGATGCCGTAGGTAGTAATGTCTCGTTAGGAAATTTAACAGTAAATAGCAGCGGTACGACAAGTTTTGCTAGCACAGTAAAGGTCAGAAACTTGACCACAGATGTAGGCGGAAAAACAGAAATTAACGGCAATGTGACGACAACAGCGGCTCAAAATTATGGCGATGCAGTCACCATAGCAAATAATCCCACACTGACAGGAAATGGCGTTACTTTCAATTCAACCTTAGATGGCAATAGCGATATTACTGTAAATTCAGCTACTGGAAATATCACCTTTAACGATGCCGTAGGTAGCAATATCCCACTAGGAAACCTAGTAATTTCCAGTGGTAATCTCAATATCTCCACCGCAGGAAAAATTAACCTTACGGGCAACTTTGAGCAAAATAGTACCAATCCAGTTAATCTCGCAGGCAACATTACCACCACTGGTGGCACTATTCTATTTAATGGCCCCATTACTTTAATAGGTAACGCTTCACTGAGTACACGCGATCGCAATATATCCTTTAACAACACTGTCAACGGCAACGCTGACCTCAACTTAACTGCTGGTAATGGTGATATCCTCTTTAATGGTACTGTGGGAGATAGCGCCGCCATCGGCAATTTAACTATTTTCAGCGCTAATAACTTGACAGCAACAAACGCGATCGCTGCTGCCAGCATAACTCATACATCCGGGACTGGCACAATTAACGTCGCAGATATCCAAACCTCTGGCGGAGGCGTAAACCTGGCAACTGCCAATAACCTGACAACAGGAAATATTACCACAGCAGGCGGCAATATTCATCTCAAAAGCCAAAACGATGCGATCGCAACTGGCAACCTCAACTCCGCTTCTACGGTAGGCGGTGAAATCTTTGTAGATGCTAAAATCAGCATTACCACAGGTGCGATCGATTCCAGTGGTAGCCTTGGCAATGGTGGTAATGTCACCCTCGATCCCATCGGCGACGTACAAGTTGAATCCATTAATGCTCAAGGCGGCCCCAGCGGTACAGGTGGTAACATTTTTATTGAATCAACAGGTGGATTTTTCCGCGCTAGAAATTCCTTTGCCACTAGCTTTTCCCCAACGGGAATAGCTAGCATTTCCGCAGGTGGGGGTATTGGTGGAGGTTCAATTATAATTCGCCACGTAGGGGGAGATGGCGGGCCTCCCGTTGAGACATTTGAAGTAGGAAACGGTACGATTAATGGCACTGCTGCTGCCATTACCAATGGCGATTTTACCATATTACCTTCCCAATCATTTAGGCGCTCTTTTTCTCTGGGTAATATTGCGCTTCAAACTGACGATAAACTGCCGACACCGGAAGCTACGCCGACACCCACGCCTACAACTGAAGGCGTACAAACACCCCCAGTGGCGCAACCTGAAACACCGACATCGGAGACACCGGTAGAAGTTATAATACCCGCAACACCGACACCAACACCCCCAGTGGCGCAACCTGAAACACCAACATCGGAGACACCGATAGAAATTTCCATACCCGCAACACCGACACCAACACCCCCAGTCGCGCAACCTGAAATACCAACATCGGAGACACCGATAGAAATTATAATACCCGCAACACCGCCAGTGGCGCAACCTGAAACACCGACATCGGAGACACCGATAGAAATTACCATACCTGCAACACCTATACCATCAACACCGCCAGTGGCGATCGCATCCCCTCAGACACAGACATCAACTAAAACCCCCACCCTTGAGGCAGAATCCACACTCCCACAAGCGGCAAAAACAGTGCTGGCGATGCCTACGGCTGGCTATGCCTACGCGCCACCACCACAAACATCTGATACAGTAAACAAGGCAGAACCAGCATCAGAAGCTGCAAACCAGGCGGAACAAACACTACCCCAGACAAATTTTGAAGCAACAAGTCAGGTAGAAACAACGATCGATCCAATACCAAATTCAACCTTGGTAAATTCTCCCAAGATTGAAACTACAGATCGCATTGCGATCGCAACTGAAACTGCCATCGCACCTGCAACAGAGCAGATCGTACCAAATTCCGCTCCCACAACCGCCCAAGTTTCCCCAAATCAGACACAAACAGCAACCTTAACACCCACACCCACACCCAACACAATCGCCCCTGACAACTCCCAAACCCCCAAATTAGAACCCGTCCAAAATCAAAAAATCTCCCCTGTAGAAACGCCCAGCGTGGCTCCTACAGAGCAAATTTCAACCGTCCCCGCGATCGCTCCTAGTACCGAACTAGAAACAAGCACAAAACTATCAACAGTAACCAACGAACAACCCTCAACCGCAATTACCACTCAAGTCAAAACCCCAATCACCAGTTCCACAGAAGGAATCAGATTAAACACCTCTGTAGACAACATTTTTGAAAGTGACATTGAGAAAACAATATCTAATATTGAGCAGTACAGAAATCAAGAATACGACAACTACCTGGGAATCAAAAACGAACCGGGCCACCAAAGAATGACTCTTGCCACAATGCAGGAAACATTGAAACGTATCGCTGTAATTCCTGGCAAACCCTGTGCTATCATCTATGTCATAGCGCGAAACGATCAGTTAGAATTGATTTTAGTTACTGGTCAAGCCGCCCCAATTCGCTACAGCATCCCCGCAGCGAAAAAAGCAATTATTTTACCAATAGTTGAACAATTCCGTACAGAAATTACCAACCCCCGCCAACGGAATAGTACCAGTTATTTATCCCGTGCACAGCAACTTTATCAGTGGATAATTGCACCCTTAGAAAAAGACTTAAAAAGCTTCGGAATTGAAACCCTGCTATTTTCTTTAGATGCAGGGTTGCGGAGTATGCCGATCGCAGCTTTGCACGATGGCAAACAATTCTTAATTGAAAAGTATAGTTTCAGTTTGATTCCTAGTTTTACCTTAACTAATAGCAACTACGCATCTATTGAAGGTACTAAAGTCTTGGCAATGGGAGCATCTGAATTTAAGGATAAACAACCCTTACCAAGCGTACCGATTGAGTTGCACGCGATCGTTTCTGATTTGTGGCCCGGTCAATCTTTCCTTAACGAAGCTTTCACCTTGGAAAATCTGCGATCGCAACGCCTCAATACTCAATTTGGAATTGTTCACCTAGCAACTCACGCTACTTTTAGTCCCGGTGAACCACAAAACTCTTACATTCAGCTTTGGAACAGTAAATTACAAATCAATCAAATCACAACTCTTAACTGGGATCTTCCTCCAGTAGAATTATTAGTGCTCTCAGCTTGTCGCACTGCTTTAGGCGATAGGGAATCTGAATTAGGTTTTGGCGGATTAGCTATTAAAGCTGGAGCTAAATCAGCCCTTGCCAGTCTTTGGTATGTATCTGATGAAGGTACAATGGGACTAATGATGGAATTTTATCAGGAACTCAGGCACAGCAAAATTAAAGCAGAAGCTTTAAGAGAGGCCCAGCTAGCAATGATTTCTGGCAAAGTGCAACTTCGCAACGGACGATTGATTACTACGGGAGAAGATTTTCCCCTACCTCCAAATTTAGCTAGCTTAAGCGACAGAACTATGGCTCATCCCTTTTTCTGGAGTGGTTTTACAATGGTAGGAAGTCCTTGGTAATTAGTAATTGCTAATTGGTAATTGGTAATTGCTAATTGGTAATTGCTAATATCATGTCCGGCAAATTACTTAGGGCTTACTGAATAAGTTAGGAAAAATCGCGATCGCAACTAATGGGCAATTCAAGCTCGGTGAAACATAACTGTTTGTTGACTATAAATTGCCCAATTATAGTTTTTAATAATCATTGAACCGTAAATAGGTGTGATTTTCGGTTTGTGACA
>NZ_JARFTR010000230.1 GCF_029167235.1 Kamptonema sp. UHCC 0994
GCGTAAGTCCTAATAAATTTAGCATAAAATAATGGAGACAACACAAATTAATTTAAAACTGTTTAATTTAATTATATTCCCAGATTGGAGTCAACCAGAAGACTCCCTATACTTAGATTTAGAACAAATAATAAAAGCTATCTTGATTCACCCAGACAAGGATAATATTACACTCTTGATAGATAGCAGCAATCTCGATCGAGAATCTGACTTCGCTTTTAACTTGATTTTATCAGGAATTATGCTCGATTTGCTTTTCCAAGAAGATTTAGATGCTGACAGCGAACCCGAAATAATTATGCTAGAAAACCTTAGCCAAGACGAATGGCAAAATATCTTACCGCAGATTCAATACAGAATTAAGTTAATAGTAGAAAATGAGGAAGCGATCGCAGATTCAGGATTCGCCAATATTCCCATTTTAGAAATAGACGATCTCAGTAAGCCGCAATCGTTGAAACTAGAACCATCATTACTTTTAAACTTAGCAAACCAATCTTACCAGCAAGGTAGATACGAGGAAGCAGTTAGCCGCTATCAAAGGTTTTTGCAAAGCCAAACAGGAGATGCAGAAGTTTATTTTAGCTTAAGCGAATGTTTGAGAAATCTTAAGAAAATAGATGACGCGATCGCAATTCTTCAAGAAGGCCTCAGCATTTACCCTACCACAGGTAAACTACACTTTTACCTAATTACAATATTACAGCAAAATGGATATACAAAAGAAGCTATTTCAAGTGCAGATACAGCCGCAGAATTATTACCAAACGAATACGTTTTTCAGCTATTTAAAAATTTACTACTACCAATAGTTTACGACACTCTAGAGGAAATAGAATATTATCGCCAGCGATTCATTCAGAAGCTAGATAATTTAATCCAGAAAACATCTCTCGAAACTCCAGAAGATAAAATCAATACTCTCATAGGTATTGGTTCTTACACTAATTTTTACTTAGCTTATCAAGCCCACAACGTTGTAGAATCACAATCAAAGTATGGTAACTTATTACATCAAATATTAGCAGCAAACTATCCCCAGTGGGTTGAGCCGAGATCGATGCCTACCTTGCCAGAAAATGGTAAAATCAGAGTCGGCTATATCTCCAATTACTTGCACTCTTATAGCGGCACTTTATGGCTAACTGGTTGGTTGCGTTACAGCGACAAAAGCAAGTTTGAAATTTATAGTTATTATACAGGAAACGATCCCGATTTAATCACTCAACAATTCCGAGATAGCAGTGATGTTTTTCACCATATCCCTCACAATTTAGAAGCAGTTAGCCAACAAATTATCGCCGACAAATTGCATATTCTGGTATTTCCAGAAATTGGCATGGATGCACCTACTATACAAATAGCAGCTTTGCGTCTTGCTCCCATACAATGTTCAGCCTGGGGCCATCCGGTAACATCGGGTTTGCCAACAATTGACTATTATTTATCCAGTGAATTGATGGAACCGAAAAATGCACAGCAACATTACTCAGAAACCCTGATTCGCTTACCTAATATTGGCGTTGCTTACCCGAAACCAATTGTCGGAAAATTAACTAATACTCGCTCCGATTTTAACTTGCCAGAGGATGCAGTTATTTATTTATGCTGTCAAGCTCCCTTTAAATATTTACCACAATATGATTACATTTTAGCTGAAATTGCCCTCCGCGTTCCGCAAGCTCAATTTATTTTTCCTCGCGGGGAATTGTTGCGAAAACGCCTGAATCGTGCTTTTGCAAAGGTCAATCTTGAATATCAAGATTATTGCTTATTTCTGCCGATTCCTACTCGCCAAGATTATATCGCCATTAACTTTCTTTCTGATGTCTTTTTGGATACTTTTACCTGGTCTGGCGGGAATACTTCTCTGGAAGCGATCGCGTGTAATTTACCTATTGTAACTTGTCCGGGAGAATTCATGCGCGGTCTTCACGCTGATAGTTTCTTAAAGATGCTAGGAGTGACAGATACCATTACCCAAAATGAGGTTGAATATATTGACATTGCGGTTAAATTGGGTTTAGAATTAGAGTGGCGGCGTGAAATTTCAGAAAGGATGAGTCAGCGGCAAGATTATCTTTTTGACGATCGAGTTTGCGTCGCTGGTTTAGAGAATTTTTATCAAAAAGTTACAGAGAATGGAGATCAAATATTAAAGGAGACCTTAAGTGAACCCACCTAATTAAACATAAGATAATGATTGCTAAAATTCATCAATTAAGGGCTACATTAAGATAGTTGTCTTGCCATAATATGTGCCAATAACCCATCTTTAGAAGTAAGTTCCTCAAATTTACCTTGCTGCACGATCTTACCGGCTTCGATTACAAAAATGCGGTCAGCATGACGAATGGTACTCAAGCGATGAGCAATGACAATGCGAGTTACCTGTAACTGTTCAATGTTTTGACTGACAATGGCTTGAGTGCGATTATCTAAAGCACTGGTAGCTTCATCAAAAATCAAAATTTTTGGTTTTAATGCTAAAGCACGAGCAATTAAAAGTCGCTGTCGTTGTCCCCCTGAAAGATTAGAACCACCTTCTGAGATGACAGTGTGCATATCCATCGGCATCGATTCAATTTCAGCTTTTAACCCCGCCATTTCTGCTGCATCCCAGGCTTCATCAAGGGTAAGTAACGCACCACCAGAAATGTTTTCAAAGATAGAACCAGTAAAAAGACGACTATTTTGTAAGACGACTCCCAACTGCTGGCGCACCGCCGAAATATCTAGCTGTGCTAAATCTTGACCATCGTAGTAAATTGTTCCCTCTTCGGGAGTTTCAAACCTTAGTAATAAGCGAATAATTGTTGACTTGCCGCTGCCAGAAGCACCAACAATTGCTATAAATTCTCCGGGTTGTACCTCTAGATTAATCTCTTCTAAAACTAGGGGCGAATTTGGGTAATAGCGAAAGCTAACTCGGTCTAACTTAAGATGCCCTAAAAGTTTACCAGGATCGGCTTGAGTTAAATTTTGTTCTGATTCGGCATTAATAATTAGTTGGGTGCGCTCCCATAAAATTCCTATTTCTAAAATCTCGACTACGGTATTACTTAAGTTCGTAATTCCCGTTATAAAAGTGCCAAAAGCTGCGTTAAAGGCAAGGAACATTCCTGTTGATAAGTCTTTCCCTGGTTCTGATTGGTTAATGATGCTAACAGTTAGGGCAAAAATTACAATTTGACTGGCAGTAGGTAGGACAGTATTAAACGATTGAAGTAGATCTTTAATAAACTGGGTATTCCGCACCCGCTCCAGTAGTTGAGTATATTCGCTTGCCCAATAAGCAAAGGCTCGATTTTGAGCTCCTGCAACTCGGAGTTTAGAGATGCCTTCAATAAGCTGCACTGTCAGATCGAGAATTTTGCCCTGTTGTTCTTGCCTGGGACGTAGCTGTTGATTAATGAGGATGCTAGCTGTAATCGTGACAAGCATTGCTATCAAAGCAATCGTGAATGCTACTAAGGCGAGTTGAGGGCTATAAAAGAAAAGTAAACCTATATTTAAGAGGGAAAAAAAGCTGGTGAAAAGAATTTGTGTTACTGAGCTGCTGAGTAAATGGCTGATCTGACTAATGCCTGAGACTCGAATTAGAATATCTGCCGTAGAATACTCACGGAAAAAGGAGATTTTTAAGTTTAAAAGCCGATCCCAAAGAGCAGTTTGAGCGATAGATTCAGCAAGGATTTGTAATCGGACGATCGCAAATCCTTGGACAAGTTGAAAGATGGTGCTGCCCAAACTAGCGGCTAAAAGTCCTAACCCCACTTGCCACAGTAATTTCCGGTTAGCATCAGGAATAGCATCGTCAATTAGGATTGCAGTTGCGTAGGGTGCGATCGCTCCTAACAAAGCTACACAAATCCCAATCCAAAGTAAGGTAAGTATTTCCAGGCGGCGATCTTGAAGGGTAAACCAGAGTAAGTCCCAGCCTGCGATCGCGTCAGCGTTGTTGACTAATATCGCTCTTTGGGGTAAAGAGCGATAAAACATATAAGCTACTGGAGAAAGTAACTTAGCCTGAGATTCGCTGACTGGAGTGCGAGTTCTTAAAATGGGGTCGAAAAGTTCATAATTCCCTGGTTTTGTCGGCAACAAAGCTACAGGTTGATTTTCTTGCTGAAGGTAGCCAAGTAGGGGGCCGCAGTCTTTTTGCCACCAGCGATCGCGCAGAGTCACCCGCCGGATACGGATTCCCGAAGCACGAGCGATCGCCTTAATTGGATCTCTAAGTTGGTTAAGATTTTCTGAAGATGCAGTTGAATTAATCGTAATTCCCATCGCTTCTCCGACTGCCTTAGCAGCGATTAACAATGGATCGCCCTCTGGAAAACTTTCCTGTGACTGAGGCTTAATCAGAGAAGCAATTTCCCCGATCGCTTTTGCTGTCACCTGACGATTGAAGTTTTCTGTTTCTTGGAATTGAGCTAACTTTTGGGCAACTTCCGCCTGCTTTTGCTGACTAATAGCCATATCTGTCGGGGGTCGTTAATTAATTAGAAGGAAGAAGGAAGAATTCAAACAGCTAAAGGAAATCTGCTTCCAGCATTTTAAGATAGATTCCGTTCTCCTGTCGTAAATTTTCATGGGTACCTCTTTGTACGACTTGACCTTGTTCTAGCACAATAATCTCATCACAATCTCGAATCGTACTCAAACGATGCGCCACAATCAAACAAGAACAGCCACGTCGTCGTAGATTGTTATCAATAATCTGTTCCGTTTCTGTGTCCAAGGAACTGGTTGCTTCATCCATCACAAGAATTGTAGGATTGAGAATCAAAGCCCTAGCAATTTCTAAGCGCTGGCGTTCCCCTCCACTTAAAACTTCCCCTCTCTCCCCTAATTGTGCGTCATATTTTCCAGAGAGTGCTGTAATGCGATCGTGAATGTCTGCATCCTGACAAGCTCTAATTAGCTCAGACATCGGCACAGTTTTATCCCACAAAGTTAGGTTATCCCGCACTGTACCACCAAAGAGAACAATTTCTTGCTCTACCATTGCTAGGGAATGAGTTAGCGCTGACTGGGGAATTTCTGCTTTGGGAATACCATCAAACAGGATATCTCCCGACCAAGGTTGATAGAGTCCGGCAACTAATTTGGCGATCGTCGATTTGCCAGAACCAGTTTCCCCAACCAATGCCACTCGCTGACCAGGTTTAATCGTTAAATTAAAGTTTTCAATTAATGGCTTATAGGCTCTTGCATAGCCAAAGGTAATATCTCGCAACTCGACCTGACCTTGAATGTGGTAATAGTTAATCGTTAATTTTTGATTGTTTAGCGTTGATTGGTAAGAGCGATCTACTTCCTTTTCTTCTGTTGCCAACTGTGGATCGATGGGCTTATAAAATACATTATTTTGCTCCTTTTCTTCTGTTACTAATTGTGGATCAATTGGGTTACATAAGACATCATCAAGGCGATTCAAATTGCCGTCTAGTTCCTGAATAGTGCTGGCAAAACTTACTAACTCGCTAACAGGCTTTTGAAAACTAATCGTCAAGCTTTGAAAAGCCACTAACATACCGATAGTCAGAGTTCCATCTATCACCTGTAGACCTCCAACCACTAAAACTAGCATGGAGGTTAGAGAACTCAGAAGAGGAGGCAAAACTCCCAATGTTTGATTAGTTATCTCTAAGGTTTGCTGTTCGTTAATAACTTTAGTGTAGTATCCCGACCACCGAGCGAAAAAATCTGTTTCAATTGCTGATGCCTTGAGGGTTTCTATTGCCTCAAGTCCAGCCATACCTACCCCAGCGACTTTCCCCACATCATAACTTAAACGTCGATAGCCATCTACGCGATGACGGGCTACCCACTGTAATATAAAAACATTTACCCCAGCAAAAATAATGCCAATTAGAGTCAGTAGAATATTGTAGGAAAACATAACTATGGCGTAGAAGAAGACCATCACGAAATTAATCACTGTTCTTGCCAGTTGTCCTGAAAGCACTTCTGCAACTTGGTCATTAAGCTGAAGGCGATCGCCGATTTCTCCAGCAAATCGCTGGTCAAAAAAACCTACTGGCAACCGCAGGATATGCCAGAGAAAACGGCTCGACATTCCCGCTGATAATTTGATCTTAAGCTGTCTTAAATACCCTAATTGTAGCAATGTTAGCAGTCCTTGCAATACCATCATTACCAACATTCCTATAATTAAGGGGCGCAGCCAGTCACTATGATTTTCTACTAATACATAGTCTACAAATACTTGGCTCAAAGCGGGGACAGCTAACCCCGGAACTACCAAGAAGAAACCAACGATAATACAATAGATGAGGGCAGAAATAGAACCGCGTAAACGCGACCTTAAAGCTAAGAGAATACTAGGTTTGCTACCGCCTGTTGTGAACTCCAAACCGGGATTGATGGTGAGAGTAATTCCTGTATAACTCTCGCTAAATTCCTCTAAGGACACACGCCTTGGCCCTGTAGCCGGGTCATTGATAAAAGCCTGTTTATGAGTCAGTCCTTCTACTACTAGAAAATGATTAAAGTTCCACAAAACAATGAAGGGAGGATTGAGTTGTTCAGCTTGAGCCAGAGAGAGGGAATAGCCTTTTGCCTCCATGCCGTAGCGTCTGGCAATTTCGAGTATGTTAAAAGCATTACTACCGTCACGGGAAACGCCACACTCTTGACGTAATTGGGCTAATGGTACTACTCGACCATAGTAGGCGAGAATAATTCCGAGTGCGGCAGCACCGCATTCGGTAGCTTCCATTTGTAGGATTGTTGGGGTTCTAACACGATTAGTCATAAATTCCGCTCCATTGTCTCAAAATTGGCAAGACAAAGGTAATCGGCGATCGCTCTTCTAGTTTGACTCTAGCCGTTGCGATCGATCCGGCAGAAATTTTTAATTTTGGCCCTTGACGATAAGACCATTTATAGCCACTGAAATCTGAAGGATTTGATTCGAGTTCGGCAATTACTTGGATCATCACATCTCCTTTACCGATGAGATGTTCTACCACTTGTGGATTACCAATTAGATTAGTTGCACTCTCTTTGGTTACAGGAAAATCTGAAACATTGGTTACTTTCCCAATGATGCCACCAAAACGTTCTCGCTTAACGGTGGTAGGAGTGATTGAAATGGGCATTCCTGATTGAATCTTTTTCCCATCTTCTACTGCAAAATAAATCAGACCTACTATTTTATTCTCTTGTCGTTGTATTGGGAGATGTGACGGAATTTCTACCACTGGGCGAATTTGCATCAGTATTCCTTCACCCGTTACACTAATCGGAATTTCTCCCACAATACTCCATATTACTAGCAGTAGCAATAAAATCCCTAGAGCAACTAACGACAGCCAATCTTTGAGAGTAACCACTTGCATTAGCTGATCTAGTCGTTCTGGAGAAGATAACTTTTCTAGTGCTTCTGTTCTATAGTAATGACTTTTGTTTGGCTCAGACATTTAGGCTTAGTAGCAATAAGTGAGGTTTTGATATCTGTCAACTTTCTGTAATCTATCTTTACAACTTACCTGATGGAGAACTGTCCAAGGTTTTGCGGCTGCGTTGCCAAACAGCCCTAAATGGCTGTAAAAGAACATTTGTTAGACTATTAAACAACTTTGATTCTCCATCTGGTAAACCAAACTCCAGTTTTTCATAACTCTGTGGCACGTATAAAGTGCCAAACATCCAGTCCCACAATGATAACCAAGCACCAAAGTTTTTATCCCAATGTTTGGGGTCTACACTATGATGAATTTGGTGTTGAGACGGACTGATTAAAATATGGCTAATCCAGTAAGGATACGCCACCCAAAAATGAGAATGCTGCAAGTTATCCACTAAAAGGAACATAAACATTCCGATATTGACTCCGTAAATTAATAGCTCTTGCATTTGATTTCCAAATAGATATACCCAGATGCCACTGCCGCTACTGCTAATTGTCAAAATGGTTATTTCCTGTACAAATATATCGAGTGGATGCAAGAAGTAGGCAGTAATGGGTGTCAGAACTTCAGCCGAATGATGTACTTTATGAAATTCCCATAAAAACGGAAGTTTGTGAACCATATAATGGATTACAAAGTGACCAAAATCAAAAATTAATATCGTAAAAATGGTGAATGATACATAATGCACTAACTGAGGATTCTTTATTTCAAAAACTGTATTTATACCTGTGGTTTGTATTAAGGTTTGGTAAGTTATATCCATAAGATATTTTTGTAGAGGCGCTAGTGCTGGTATTGAGATAAGTATGAAATACCAGCACGTCACAAAATAGTTTTTGCATTGACTAATAAATGAAGGATGTAAATAAATTTCTTTGGGAAAAAGGTATTCTAGTAAATTTTGATGATTATCTCGATTTGTTAACTTAAATATATAGAGTAGTGTTGCCACTCCAAAAGTTGAAAACAGATACAACCAATAGATATTACTTGTTGGCATAAATGGTTGTGTAAATGGATACAAGATACGCGCTAATATTTCCATTATTTTTGCTCTCTGCCAATAACTTTCTCAAAATGTTATCATAGAAACCTTAAAAAATTGCTTGGCGCTCTGTGCTTCCCTCTTCAGGGTCTGAATGGCTTTCTCCACCTAATTCAGAGCGATCCGAAGTTTGGCGGCTGCGTTGCCAAACTGCCCTAAATGGCTGTAAAAAAATATTCGTGACACCATTAAATAACTTCGATTCCCCATCTGGTAAACCAAAATCCAGTTTTTCATAACCCCGTGGCACGTATAAAGAGCCAATCATCCAGTCCCACAATGAGAATAGAGAACCAAAGTTTTTATCCCAATGTTTGGGATCTACACTATGATGAATTTGGTGTTGAGCCGGACTGCATAAAATATGGCCAATCCAGTAAGGATAAGCCACCCAGAAATGAGAATGCTGCAAGTTATTCACTAAAAATAAGATAAAAATTATGATATTATCTCCGAAAATTAATAGCTCTTGCATCTGATTTCCAAATATATATATCCAGATGCCACTTCCGATACTGATAACTGTAAAATTGATTATTTGAATTACAAATAGATCGAATGGATTATAAAGGTAAGAGGTAGTAAATGGTGTCAGAACTTCAGCCGAATGATGTGCTTTATGGAATTCCCATAAAAACGGAATTTTGTGAGCAATATAATGGCCTACAAAAAATCCAAAATCGGCAATTAATACCGTAAAAATAGTTAATGCTAAATAATGCACTAACTGAGGATTCTTTATTTCAAAAACTGTAGTTATACCTGTGATTTGTGTCAAGGCTTGGGAAGTTATATCTTGAGCATTTTTTTGTACAACTCCTATGAGTGGTATTAAGATAAATACGGTATACCAGCACGTCGCAAAATATTGTTTGCATTGAGTAATGAATGAAGAATGTAAATATATTTCTTTAGGAAAAAGATATTCTAGTAAGTTTTTATGATTGTCTTGATTTGTTAACTTAAATCTATACAGTAATGTTGCCAATCCAAAACCTGAAAACAGATATAACCAATAGACATTACTTCCCTGCGTAAATGGCTCTTTAAATGGAGACAAGATACGCATTAATATTTCCGTCATTGTTTGCTCTAGGCCCATAATTTGATCAATAATATTATCATAGAAACTTTCTGAGGAATCCCAAAAGGATTCCTCTTGGGCATTATGGCTTGGGTGGAACGGCTCCTGCTGCGATTCCTTTGAGGATGCGATCGTCTAACTCTTGCAGGTTAACTTGAGTCTCGTTTGTACCCTTTGATACGGTTTCTTTGTTGATTTTCTTCATGGCTGTAAGCTCCCTACTTGTGGTTATCAGGTAATATTGAAGCTGAATTAGCAAGTGAATCAGCTGGCTAACTCATCAAGCCTTTTCTTAGAAGGTGAGGAATTTCAAGAGAATACCTCTTGGGTATTATGGCTTGGGAGGAAGGACTCCTGCTGCGATTCCTTTGAGGATGCGATCATCTAGCTCTTGAGGCTGAGTGGAGTTTGTAGATTTGGTTTGGGTTTCTTTGTTAATCTTCTTCATGGTTAGTAATCTACGAAGTAGATGGTGTTAATGCGAAAAATATAAATCAGTCTTTGGAAATACGTCAACCCTTTGTAATATATTTTTACAAAAAATTGAAGCTATTATGTATGATAAGGTTTGCAGGAATCAGGGATTACTTGACATCGCCACTTACCACTCACATTCTCCGGTATATTATCTGTCAATCATTTGTAAAAATGTAGTTTTAGGCGCATTTTGCTACAACTCATTTATGTAAGCCTGACCCCGATTCCTAGTAAATAATATTTAGCAGCGAGAAGATATAATGTGTGGATTTGCTGGATTTATTGACTTCCAAGATTCTCAACAATCCCAACAATATTGGACAGATATTGCCCAAATGGGGAAACAATTATTTCGACGCGGCCCTGACGACGAAAAAGTTGTGAACGCATCTCCCCTTTGGTTGATTTTTAGAAGGCTCTCGATTATTGATGTAACTGGAGGAGTGCAACCAATTTGGAATGAAAATAACACCATGTTTGTCGTGGTGAATGGGGAAATTTACAACCATCTTGAGTTGCGATCGCAATTACGAGAAAACCATCACTTTCGTACCAAGTCTGATGCAGAGATTGTGCTTCACTTGTATGAAGAGTTGGGAGTCAAAGCCCTCGAATACCTCAATGGGATGTTTGCGATCGCACTGTGGGATGGGCAAAAGCAACAATTACTCCTAGCACGCGATCGGCTTGGCATTAAACCTTTATATTACGCTCAAGTTGATTCACAACTGATCTTCGGTTCCACCTTAGCATCTCTTCTAGCTCACCCTAATACACCTTGGCATCCTCAGTTTCAAGACTTAACTAATCTCAGCACTACCACTTCCTATGTCAGAGGCATTAACCGCCTAGCAGGAGGACATTACCTGTTGTTCGATGCCCACACAGAAACCGTAACTCCTCAATGCTACTGGAACTTAGCCGATTACTTAGTCACCGAACCCGTAAATGACACACGAACTCCCAGCGATTATGTTAAAGAATATCGGGAGTTATTTGTTGATAGTGTCAATAAGCGGTTAATGAGTGATGTTCCTGTGGGAGCTTGTTTGAGCGGTGGGCTTGATTCTGGGGTAATTGCGGCTGTTGCGCGTCAGGTACAACCGGATTTTCACTGCTTCAATATTTGCGATGATAACACCCGCGAAAATGGAGATTTCCAAGCAGCATATCAACTTTGCCAACAGTTGAAACTGCCATTTCATCCAATTTGGTTTGACCCAGAAATATTCTTAGACCAACTCGATTTTTCCTTGGAAACACTGGAATATTTTATTTGGTTAATCGACTCTCCTAAATTTAACCTAGAGTGGATTTATAAGCATGAACTCTATCGTTATGCTAAAACCGTAATGCCTGAGTTAAAGGTGATGCTATTGGGACAGGGTTCAGATGAATTTGCTGGTGGTTACTCTACAGCAGACGATAAAACAGTCAAAAACTGGCAAGAGTATAACTCAGAACTAGCTAGCAAACAGGAGTATAATCTCCAACGCAAAAAATCGACTGGACTTAAGGATGGTTCTTCTGTATTTGATTACACTCTCCAATATTGTCCTCCTGGTTGCACAAGCTTTCAAAAAGAAATGTTGATGGAAATTTATTCCCTACAAGACTATAATCTCTGGCATGAAGATCGTACTTCTATGAATCAAAGTATAGAAGCTCGCGTGCCGTTTTTAGATCATCGTTTGGTGCAATATCTCGTTTCAATTCCGCCACAACATCACCCTACACTGTTTTGGAATAAGACTATTATCCGCCAAATGGCTCAAGAGTGGTTGCCAAATGATTTTGTCTATCGCCAAAAATCCCACGCTACAGAACCTAAAATCTACAACCGCATGAAATATAAAATTGTGCAGCGGATTTTTCCAGAGTTTAAGCAAAAGTATATTGATAATCCCGATAAGTGCTTGTTCAAACCAGAAACTATGCTGGAGTGGTTCGAGCAGCCAGATCGCAGCGAAAATGGTATTCTCGGCTTTGAGCAGTTATTAAATGGGATGGCAATGACTGTTTTTAAGGAGCTTTGCCGCCTGAGAAGTTCTAGAATACCTGGAGATTATTTATATGGGCGATCGCCATTAGAAGTCCGTTTGTAGCGAGCTTGCGGCATTCTGTAGTAAAATGCAATTTGGGAGAAAGCTAGGGCTTTAAGACCTTTGATTCTTGATGATAAAAGTTATTAGCTTGCTTACTAAAATAAGCCCTGCCGATCGCCACAGGTACGGGAGAGCCTTAAAGTAGTATCATCTAAGATGTTTAATCAAGCATACAAACTCGCCACATATTCCCCATAACCATTATACACAATAGTCGGCCGAGTTTCCCAGGAAAAACTCGAACCAGGACCAACTATCCGTTCCGTCGCCTGCGACCATCTCGGATGCGGTTTATCGGGATTCACATTTGCCTCAAACCCGTATTCATTAGGCGAAATCTTATGCCAAAATGTCTCTGGCTGATTCTCAACAAACTCAATTTTAACAATTGATTTTGCGCCTTTAAACCCATATTTCCAAGGAATCACTTGTCGCAGCGGAGCTCCATTTTGCTTTGGCAAAGACTTCCCGTAAATACCAGTCGCAAAAAAAGCTAAATCGTTTGCCATTTCCTCAATTCGCAAGCCTTCCGTATAAGGCCAAGGATAGAATTGTGACAAGATACCAGGACCTTTGGTAATCTTAGGATCGTAAAAAGAAGTGAATCGCACAAATTTAGCATTTGATAGCGGTTCCACATCTGCCATCAGTAACTTCATCGGAAATCCTACCCAAGGCACTACCATCGCCCAAGCTTCAACGCAGCGGAACCTATAGACTCTTTCTTCGATGGGGAATTTTTTTTCTAGGTCGTCTAAGTCGTAAATCTGGGGATTTTTTACTAAGCCGCTAACTTCTACCTTCCAATTATCTAGCGGCAATCTTTGAGCAGATTGCCAAATAGATTTCGTGCCGCCGTATTCATAGAAATTATTATATTTTGTCGCTAAGTCTTCCTCAGTTATTGGTCTGTCAACTTGGGCAAAATTCGGATTGCGAGTTAACCCTGGATATATATGATTTGATTCTTCTCCTGACTTGGCTTTAGATTCAGAATTGGTATCACAGCCAGTAAGTGGAAGTAGGGACGCACTTAAACCAATACCAATTAAACTGGTGACAAAGCGGCGACGATTCATAAAAATTGTTTCCGGTGTTACTTCCCGTTCGGGAATTTCCCAGGATTTGGCAATACGGATTAAGGCCATAAGTATTTTAATTACTTAATATCTGCGGTTTTCACGGTTGACTTTGGGGACATTATAACCAAATACTTATCGAATCTAAGTAAAATCACGATTACAGTAGAGGTAAACTCGCGATGGCGAAACGCCGCGCCGTAGGCATCGCAACCATTCCCCACAGCGCTTTTCCCATTAACCCCTGATTGCTGGAAAATAAGTAATAATTTACATTGCGATCGCGCCCTGCAATTGTGGTGAAAATCTCGGAAACAATTATCATAGATCGTTATCATAGATCGAAATATTGTAATTACTTGCCAACGATCGCCTCCCTCTGAACTCCACTCCAACAAATAGGAGGACAAAGGTGCGATCGCGACAAGTCGGGTTTTCCGGTTCCCGAAACAGAAAAACTGGAAAACTATTTGCCCATAGGAAGCGGTATAACCCGCCCCGCTTTCCTCCCCCACAAACCTTGGGTCTGTTGGGGGTCTCTAGCGGAAAGACAGATGAGTTACTGCATCAATCCCAATTGCCAGAACCCCCAAAATCCCGATCGCAACACAACAACTTGCTCTAGTTGCGGCGGAGATTTACTATTAAAAGACCGTTACTGCATCCTTGATACTCTTGGTCAAAGCCTGACTGGTCGCACTTTCTTAGCGATCGATCGAGATAAACCGTCCCAACCCCACTGCGTAATTCAGCAGTTTTTTGAGTCAGAAGTTGGCGACGACACTCAGAAGCAATCAGCAGAGGTAAATTTCTATTTCTCTCGTAAATTTCACGCCTCGGCCGTGATGCTGGACAAGTTAGGCAAACATCCCCGTATTCCTGAATTGTGGGCATCTTTTGAGCAGAACGGTTGCCTCTATTTAGTGCAAGAGTACATCCCAGGACGCAATTTAGCGGGTGAAATCTCCGAACAGGGCATTTTTAAAGAAATTTCAATTTGGCAACTGTTAGGCGAATTGCTGCCAGTATTGCAATTTATCCACGATCGCCAATTAATTCACCGCGACATCAAACCACAAAACATTATCCGCCGCTTCCCCCAAACCTTAACCAAGGGAACAAAGGGCGATCTGGTTTTAGTTGATTTTGGCGCTGCTATCCCTGTTCATGGCATTTGGGCCAAAACTAAGCCAACGGCCGGTTCTGCGGAATATTCGGCCCCAGAACAAATTAAAGGCAATCCCATCACATCCAGCGATTTGTATAGCTTAGGCGTAACTTGCATTCACTTACTGACGGGAGTTTCACCTTTCGATTTGTTTGATATTAAAGCCGATGCTTGGACGTGGCGGCATTATTTGAAAGTACCAGTTAGCGATCGCCTCGGTCGCATTCTCGATAAACTCGTCCAGCGCGACCCCTTAAAACGCTATCAGTCAGCAACGGAAGTTCTCAAAGAACTGAAATATGGCCCCACACCCTTAGACTTAGCCCAGCATAAACCACAGTGGGCTTTAACCGCTTGGGGAGGGGCCGCAGTTGCCGTTTTATCGATCGTCTTAAACCATCGTCTACCATCTCCCCCACCGCAGACAGCTTTCACCGCGCCGGAACCCACTGCTACGATTCCCGACATCCGCTTTCCACCCCCGCGAATCGATGACTTTGCCAGTCAAAGGTCGAAAGATAACGCGCCGGTGCGAACTTTGGCCTTTAGTGCCGGCCCTGTGTGGTCAGTAGCAGTTAATCCCAATGGTCGGGTAGTTGTGACTGGTAACACAGACGGGACAATTCGGATGTTGCAACTGCGTACTGGCAAATTGCTGAAGACGCTGATTGGGCATTCTGAGGCAGTTTGGTCGGTGGCCGTGAGCCCGGATGGGAAGGCGATCGCTTCCGGCAGTGCAGACGATACGATTAAAATCTGGGATCTCTATACTGGAAAACTGAAACAGACTTTGTACGGCCATACAGCCGGTGTTTTCTCAGTAGCTTTCAGTCCCGATGGCAAGGCGATCGCTAGCGTTGGCAAAGACCAAACAGTAAAACTGTGGGAAGTAGACACTGGTAAAGAGTTAGAAACTCTCAAAGGACATTCTGCTGGAATCGAATCAGTCGCTTTTACCCCCAATGGCGAAACTCTCATTACTGGCAGCGATGACGGTACGATTAAGCTGTGGAACTGGCGGAGTGGCAAACTGATCCAAACACTCAGAGGACATTCAGATGCAGTGTGGTCAGTTGCGGTTAGTCCCGATGGTCAAACTTTGGCTTCTGGGAGTTGGGATAATACGATTAAACTGTGGGATTTGAAAACTGGCACATCCCAGCAACCTCGTGGTTTCCTATTACGAACTCTGACCGGCCATTTAGATAAAGTTCAATCCTTAGCTTTTAGCCCTGATGGGGAAACTTTAGCTAGTGGTGATTTGAGTGGAACGATTAAACTTTGGCAGATAGGTAGCGGCGGTTTAATGGGTACGCTTAAGGGTCATACTTCTTGGGTTGAAGTTGCTTTTAGTCCGAAAAGTAACACATTAGTTAGTGGCAGTTTTGACGACACAATTAAGGTGTGGCATCTGTCGCCATAAATAATCCTAAGTAGGCGGACAAAATTGATCTAATAAAATTAGATTTTAGATTGCGATTTTAAATTGAATCTAAAATCTAATTTTTTATTGTGTTGGCGTGGCAGATAACAAATTATATCATCTCCGGCAAATTACTTACGATGTGTCATTGCGAGCCAAGCGCAGCGCAGTTGCGAGCTCCGCGAAGCAATCCCGAAGCAATCCCGAAGCAATCGCAAGGTTTTGAGATTGCTTCGCGGAGCTCGCAATGACAAGTATTTAACCGGACATGATATCAAAATAACGCTTGGGAGGGCTGAAATAAACACTCAATCAAACTGAAAATTATTTTGGCAATGGGTGATAAAATAGCTAACTAGCTTAACTATAAATACTCAATCAATGCCATCATCGGGAGTCCAATACTTAATTATCAATGCCCTAGACACCCTAGACTTGATTATCTGGAAGATACAGCGTATTCCAGGTTTATGAAGTACAGTAGCAGCAGCTTGTAAACCAGTTTTTGAATTGCTTAATATTGACCAAATCAAGCGCAGTAGCAAGTATTACGTCAACCATCTTGGTAGTAGTTGGC
>NZ_JARFTR010000024.1 GCF_029167235.1 Kamptonema sp. UHCC 0994
ACCGCCCAGAGGGCGGCGTTACCAGTTTACTAATAAATTTGCGATTCAATCTGCTCAAAAGGTACGTAACATTCATCGGGTAATAACACTGGCTTCGATGAGAAAATTAGTTGACCTCGGCTGTTTACGGTGTTAATTACTACGCCCATTGGACGCTGCATTTGGTCGGAGTGTACTTCCAAATAGGCACGATAGGTGAGTCTGGCGGTTCGGAGTAAAGTCGAATCGAACAACATGGAGCAATCTCGACTGTTTAGCGTTTTTCTTGCCAATCCTTAATTATAAATACTAGCTTTGCTTTTCCCAAAATCTCTATTATTATTTTCCATAATCTATTCTATCGCTGACACAAAAGCTCCCCGCTTCAGCATCTTTAATTATCTGTTTTAATCGCAAGTTCTTAATTATTTCGGTCTACAACATCGCGAACCAGACTAAAGACCTCGCTAAAAGTTTCTCAGTATTGCTGTGAATGCACAACATTATAAATTTGTCAATAGTAATTTCATAATTCCTGCCTCATTAGGTCGGCGAGTATTAACCAGCAACGACCAACATCACAAACAGATATCCAAGACTAAGGCTACAATCACAGTCAAGCGCTGGAACTTGAAAATATTTTTTCAATCCCTAAATACAGATTTAAGCACAATTTTCTACCTAAAACTTATGGATAATACCACAAAACTCACAAATTTACGAATTAACGTATTAGCCTACAATCCTCCCTTAGCAGCCCTCGAACTCAAGCTGCGATCGCTACTTTCCGCCAAGCTCTATGTAGCAGCTTGGGTAGACCCAACACCTGCAACGCTGATCGATGTTTTCGACCACTTGCGGACTCTGCGCTACATCCTGAACGACTACGTACCTCGGCCTGTCTCAGAATCACCCCCCAAACCGGGCGAAGTTCGGTATCAATGGCAAGAAGGCACTTTACTATTCACGGATCTCGCAGGCTTCACACCCCTGCTAGAAGCCAATGCCGCCTACGGTCGTTCTGGAGCAGAAGCACTTTGGAACTTACTCCACGCCTATTTTGCCTCAATGATTGACATCATCAGCAAATCAGGTGGTGACTTATTGGAATTTACCGGGGACGCAATGCTAGTCAAGTTTTTGCCCACCAAAGACGGTAACGATACAGCTACGGCCTTGCGGGCCGGACTGCGAATGCAGCGAGCAATGGCGAATTTTAGCCAAATTGAAACGGCGCGGGGTGTTTTATCCCTAGGAATGCGCGTTGGCATTCACTGTGGCAAGTATATCGCTGCGGACATTGGCACGCCGATGCGGATGGCTCACGTATTGCTGGGTCATTCTGTCCAGCAAGCCAAGCAAGCTGAAGGTGCAGGTACTGTGGGAAGAGTATGTTTGACGGAAACTGCAAGTGCTGTTTTAGGAGAGCAATTTCGCTTTGAACCTACCAAACCTGGTTACTTATTAGCCGTAGATGACCTCACGGACGATCAACTGGGGGAATACGACATTATGCCTACCCGTCGCCGGATGCCAAGTTCTGTGTTGCTAGACCGGAGTGTATCTGGCTTGACTGCTGAAATTGAGGAGGCGGTGAAGCGGGTAGAAGCTCTTGCTAGTTACATTCCCAGACCGATTCTTAAGCTATTGGTAGAAAATGCTAACAGGCGGCAGATACCGCCCGATTTTCTGATCCCAACGGTGATGTTTGTCAACCTGATCGGTTTGCCAGAGTCTGTTGATTTGGCAACCCCGGAGGAAGCAGTCAATCTTGTCACCAGTTTTTCCCGCGTTTTTTCGATGGTGGATGCTGCTGTGACTTCTAGGGGTGGGGTGTTGCCCAATGTAACTGCTCACTTGGAAGGTTCGGATATTCTGATCTATTTTGGAGTACCTGAAGCTCACACTAACGATCCTTTTCGAGCTGCCAGTGCGGCCATTGCCATCCGAGATATTATTTCAAAACTGACACCGCCAATTGTTGGAGGTAAGCAAGTTACAGTGTTTTCTCAGATTGGACTGGCAATGGGCCCTGTGTTTGCCGCTGAGGTTGGGGAATCTCGCGGCCGACGGGAGTTTAACGTGGTTGGGGATACTGTAAATACGGCAGCGCGATTGATGACTAAGGCGGCTAAAAATCAAATTTTGATCAGTGAGGGGGTGTTTAGTGCGATCGCGCCTCACTTTGACTGCGAAGATTTGGGATCTGTTTCCCTTAAAGGTAAGGCCGCTCCTATGTCAGTATTCGCTCTGCAAAAGCTCAAGGTTAACAGTTAACAGTTAACCGTTAACCGTTAACCGTTAACCGTTAACAGTTAACTATTAAGTATCTCCTTGGCAACTCCTTCGACAATCTTAGTTAGCGGATGATCGGGATAGTTTAGGGTAAAAACTCCTTTGCTTGCCAGTAACATCATCTCGTCACTGTGAGGTAGGACACCTGCCACTGGAACGTTGTATGTGGCTTCTACTTGCTTCTTTAAATCGTCGAAATCAAGAGAAATCAGGGCTTTGTTGATGATCAGCAACATCTTGGGTACTTCCAATTTTCTCGCTACGTCTACGGTGACGGCCGTACCCTGGAAATCTTGCTGGTCTGGACGCAGGATCAGCACCAAGATATCAGAGATAGTAATAGAAAGCAGAGTTTCTTCATTCAAGCCGGGGTGGGTGTCAATAAATAGATAGTCTAGTTTGAGATCTTCTATTAATTCTTGAAAGCCATCGTTGAGTAAACCTACGTCGTATCCCTCTCGCAGCACTCGCGCAATTTCTCCGGCTTTGACGCTGGACGGGATCAGATAGAGCGTACTGTCTTTGGCTGCCGTTTTTGGGAGAACGGAACTGACATCGTAGGCCGTTTCTGCTATTGGACACCGACCCCACAGGTAATCATTGAGGGAACGTTTCATGTTGTCCTCGCTGAAACCAAAAAGAACGTGAATCCCTGGTGATTGAATATCTGTGTCAACGATACCAACTCGCTTTCCGTAACGAGCGACGGTACTAGCTAGGTTTGCCGTTGTGTTCGATTTCCCAGTTCCACCCCGGTATGAGTGGATAGATACTACTTTAGACATGATTTACCTCTGATTCCTAGAGAAGGCGGCATTTACTAATCTATTACGTCTGATTCTTTATCTTTCTTTTCTGTTGCGACCTCCTCAATTTTTTCTGCCGATCGCCGCCGCTTCATCTGTTTAGCTTTGGCTGCTAAATCTGCGAATCCCTCGTCGGGAGGATTTTCTTCTGTAAGATTGCTGTTCTCAGCTTCTAGCTGAGTTCGCCGTCGCTTCATCTGTTTAGCTTTGGCCGCTAAATCTGCGAATCCCTCATCGGGTGGGTTGTCTGCTGTAGGATTGTTGCTCTCTGGTTGTGCGATCGCTTCTGATGATGCACTTTCCTCACTCACGTCACTCGCCTTACGCCTCTTTTGCTTTGCCTTTTGCTGCAACTGAGCAAAATAATCCTCTGCTTCATTCTCGGTAGTTTCAGGTTCTTGGGTTTGGGAAACCCCAGTTTCGGAGACTTCCTTTTTCCTAGTTTTCAGTTCGCTTTTCTTTTGCTGCAAATCTCTGAAGAATTCGGACTCTATAATTTCGGCAACTTGCTGCTCTTTTTTGGATTGGTCAATTTCAATTTTAAAGACTTGTTTGACCTTATCGGTAATTACTTTGCCATAGCCTCCCTTATTAAATCTATCTCCTAAGACCACGCTACCCGCAGTTGCCATCAAGGCGATCGCAGGTGTAACGACGGGAACCCACCCTCCCAGGATAAAAAGCCCAAAACCCACGCCCAGACACACTCCCAGCATTGCGCCTCCAGCTAAGCCAAAACGAGCAGGTTGCTGAACACCCCATGCTAACACTGCTCCTGCCATCGACCACCCCCAAATCCAGAGGATTTCCCCCCATTCCGGCCAAAACCAAAACAAAGGTCGTCGATCCAAAACTGCACTCAGAACTTGACTGACTATCTGCGCGTGAGCCACAATTCCCGGCATTGACTGATGGTTTTGCTTACCAGCGCTGTAGGGGGTATAAAAAGCATCTTTAACTGTATCTGTAGCATAGCCAATGAGAACAATCCGATCTTTAACTAACTTTGGGTCGATCTTGCCTTCGAGGACATCTGCAAAGTCGGCAAACTGGGCAACATTGCGGGCAGAGCGGTAGTTGATCAGTAGTTGGTATCCCCCCACGTTGGCATTTTTGTATCCCCCAGAATCCTTTTCTAAGGGGCTAATGACAGTGGAACCCAGCATTAATTTCCCCTGTGGGGATGTTCCCAATTTAATGCCCTGTTGTTCTAGATAAAGATGGACAATCTGAAATCCAAAGGATGATAAAAAGGGGACGGAGGAATTGTTACACAGGTGTTTGTCAACTACTCCGGGGGGTTCTGGGGGTTTAATAAAAAATGCCGTGCGGCGGAGCACTCCGCCGGAATCTACTACTAAATCGGCAAATCCGACTTGATTGTTTGCTAGTCCCGGAGCTGGTGGACTTCCTGGCTGTTCTGGTGTACCATCACTAAGCAAGCAAACGCCGACGATCCGTTTGTTCTTCTGTAAAACTTTAGTTAATTCAGCACGGCCATCTCCTAAAGGCACGTCCCGCAGTAAATCTAGACCGATGACGCGGGGCTCTAATCGCTCTAGGTTTTGCAATAGATGAGTTACTTTGCGATCGGATATGGGCCATTCTTTGAGTCTTTGGATATCCCCTTCGGTGATTCTGACAATTAGCAAGCGGGGGTCTGGCCCTTCGTCTTTTCGCCACCGCAGCATTTGGTCAAAAGCCGCTAATTCTAATGGTTCCAGCATTCCTATTTGCCTGGCCCCAACTAATAAGACGGTGACGGCGACACTGGCAACTGCTACCGATTTGACAAAGTTTAGGGCCGGCTTGTGCAGGTTGCTCAATTTTGGCAGCGCTGAGGATATTTTCTGAGAGAATTTAGCAATCATCGGTGCTCCATTCTTTGACTCTCCCATCACTAAAAGGGGATGGGATTCTTGGTTCTAGGACTAACCTTAACCCGTATTGATTTCTCAGCGCAAGCTAGAGGGTCTATCTCCCCAAGCGTTTTAGTTTCGCCTTGCCCAGCCGTACTTTTCAATCTCATTCCTCTTGCTCAAATATTTTGTTCTGTTTTTATAACCTTACTTTATTTTATTAGCCTTCATTGCTGCTATTGACTATTGCTGGTTTGATTAATTAATGCTATTGATCGGTTTAGGTGCAGAAAAAGTCGGTAGTAGTAGCGGTTCGATACTTGCGATCGCTGTGGGAGACGGAATAATGTCTACAAATCTGTTTCTCTCTGACAGCACGGATGAGAAGTCCAGTTACTGCTGTAAAGCAAGTCTATCACAAAGCTCGTCCGCCTTTAAATTCAATATCCTCTCGCCGTGTTTTTACTTGGGGTTCTCTGGTAGTTTGAGGGAAGGGGATAGAGGGAGGGAGCCGTGAAGCCTTGGATCTATAAATTGGGTAAAGAACCGGAATCTCTCTGGGGATCGTCTGTGAAGTAAGAATCAGTGGTCAAAAACCTAGCTATAATTGTCTATAACATTTCAGTTTAGGCAGGTTATGGCAAATATACTACTACATCGACAAACAAGGTAGCGATCGTGGTGCAATAAGCTATCTCGTCTAATGGTGTTAGCTGAGTTTTACATGACCTATGTTGGTTGCTGACAAATGGATGGATGTGTTGTTTCTTCCTAGTTTTAAACAGGAAGTAAAATTGAAATCTGCACTGTGTTGGTAGTCTGTAGTTTGACAGCGCCGTAAGTGGAGAATAATCTCTGTCAATTTTTGCGTTTTATATTCAAAGGGACAAAAAAATGAAACATTTTTTGCATTTAGCAACAATTTCGGTGGCTTTGTCTTTGGGAATGACTGCGATCGGTAGCTTTCCTAATGTAGTACGCGCTCAGTCGGAGCCAATGCTCTTAAGTCAAGTTAATTTTCAACCTCCTGATGTCTCCGCACCTGGCAACAGGCAAGGGGGGACACATCGGGGAGCTGGAGCCTGTCCTGCCGGTTTATCTATTACCCCTTTAGTACCTGCAAGCAATATTGGGTTGACGGTAGAAGAGTCTCCATCTTTTTTCGTATATATTCCTCAAACTTCGGCAAAAATTGAGTTTACTTTACTAACTGAAAATGAGGATGATGTGGTTTATGAGACTGCTTTTAAACCTACTAAAGCTGGTGTTGTTAGTGTGACTTTACCACCTGCTAGCGGCAGTCGCAAGCCTCTTGAGATTGGCAAGCGATATCTTTGGTCTTTTTCTATGGTTTGCGATCCTAACGATCGTTCGGCAGATTTAGTTGTTAAGGGGTGGGTAGAGCGAATCACACCCCAGCCAGCTCTCAAAAGCGATTTGTCTAATCCCGATCCCCGTGCAAGGCTAGGAGTTTATGCTAAAAATGGTTTGTGGTATGAAACTCTTACTACTTTAGCTGAACTGCGTCTTAAGACTCCTGATGATTCATCTTTGGCAACTGAATGGGCTCAATTGTTGCAGTCTCAAGGACTTGAATCAGTTGCGACTGAACCCTTACTTCAGGGTCGGTAGAGTGTGTTGAGATTTATGAGTTGTAAGTTGTGAATAAAGCAAGACTTCCGTAACTATCAGTAATGCCGCCTTTACAGTGGTGATTTTACCAGCCACAAGGCGGCGTTACGGATAGTTATAGCAGTTTCAATTGTGGATATCCTAGTTTGAATTGCCAATTACCAATTACCAATTACCAATGATCTCTACCTTTCCTACTATTTTAGCTCTGGATTTTGACGGTGTAATCTGTGATGGGCTGGTTGAATATTTTCAGACGGCATGGCGAACTTATTGTCAAATTTGGCAACCCATTAATACAACACCGGATTCGGATTTAGCGTTAACTTTTTACAAGTTGCGACCTGTGATTGAAACTGGTTGGGAAATGCCACTTTTGATCCAGGCTTTGCTGTTGGGTATTTCGCAGCAAAAGATTTTGCTAGACTGGCCAAGTATTGCTCAGCAATTGTTGCTAGAAAATAATCTGACCGCTTTAGATGTTGGCACTAAGTTAGACACTTTGCGCGATGAATGGATTGCTAAGGATTTGCATGAGTGGCTATCTTTACATCGTTTTTATCCTGGAGTGAGGGAACGTTTACAAGAGTTGGTTGATAGTGATGTGCAACCAATAATTGTGACAACTAAGGAAGGTAGATTTGTGCAGGAAATTTTGCAGATAGCAGGGGTGGAAATGCCTGAAGGATCGATTATTGGGAAGGAATATAAAAAACCTAAGCATCAAGTTTTGCGGGAATTATTGGCGAAGTCTGAGGAAGATTGTGTAATTTGGTTTGTGGAAGATAGGCTGAAAACTTTGCTTTCTGTTAAACAGCAATCTGACTTAACTGGGGTTAGGTTATTTTTGGCTGATTGGGGATATAATACTTTGGCTGAACGAGAATCTGTAGCACAATATCCGCCTGTACAACTTTTATCTCTATCTGGGTTTGCTCAGGATTTTGCGGTTTGGCCGCAGAATAAATGTTGAGGCTAAGAAGAAGGAAGAATAACGTATTTCTGTCATTACGAACGAAGTGAAGTAATCGCAACCCTTTATTTTTAACCAATACTGTGTAAGTCTTGTTAAAAAAATTTTCGGTTATTGATTTGGTTGCTGCCGACGACAAAAAAAATTGAGTTTTGGGGTTGACTTATGCCGCTGGACAAGATATATTTATATAATGGGATGGTTGCAAAAATAATATTTTTAGACAGATTTCCATTATAAAGTAAGTATACTGTCAAGTTCTGAAAAATGCAAGGGGTTCAGCAAAAAAAATCAAAATTTTTATGATTAACTTTTAAAATTTTGGGACTTTATACTAATGCTTGATTTAACTAAAGTAGCTAAGGCAATGCAGGGAATGAGCCAACATCTAAGCGCTGAAGCTGTGGCGGCTGGTAAACGCTTAGAGGTAGCTTTAAATTTGCTGGAGAAAGCGGAATCTGCACAGGAGAAGTTGGTAGAGTTGCAGGAAACTTACCGCGATCGCATCTTATTTAATGCTGCAACTCCTAGGGAACCTTTGGATGGCGGCGACTACATTGCGGTTCCACCCATTACTAATACGGTATTAGCAACAGATGGTTCTCAAATTTCTCCGAATCACCACGAAATTGCTTATTGCTATTTGCTAAATGTCGGTCGGGTAACGCTACATTATGGGCAAAGTCGCCACCCAGTTTTAGATAGTTTACCAGAGGTTTTTTATAAAGCAGAAGACCTCTATATTGCTCGTCAGTGGGGAATTAGAACTGAGGAGTGGATGGGTTATCGGCGTAGCGTGTCAGAAGCAGAAGCTTTGGCGGAATTAGGCTGTAATTGGGCGGCGGTTAATGGTAATAAATTACCTGCACCAACTTTAGCAATGGTAGATGGTTCGCTGATTTATTGGTTTTTAGAGGGGTTGCCAAATGATGCTCGCGATCTGATTTTACAGCCAATTTTGGCAGCATGGGAAAAGTTGCGATTGGCGGGAATTCCGCTATTAGGTTATATTAGTGCTTCTCGTAGCGCTGAAACTTTATCTTTTCTACGTTTGGCAGCTTGTTCCTATGACGTACCTGACTGTATAACTAATTGTCCTAATGCGATCTTTGCGGTGAATTTGCCGAATGCGGAGAAAGCACCTTGTCAAGTGTTTGAACCATTGCGAGATGTGATTTTATGGGGTTCAATTTTGTTACCAGGACAAAGAACTCCTTTGTGGCGATCGCAAGCTCGAATTTTAGAGTTATACGGGGAGCAAAATATCTATTTTTGTTATGTTCATGTGGGGACTGAAATTGCTAGGATTGATATGCCGCAGTGGGTGGCTGAAAATCCTGTATTGTTGGAGTCGGCTTTGAGTTTAATGTTAGGTCAAGTTCACAAGGGTGGTGGCTATCCGGTAGCTTTGGCAGAGGCTCATAATCAAGCGGTAGTGACTGGGGGAGATCGAGGGAGATTTTTTGCTTTGTTGGAACAACAAATGATTAAGGCTGGGTTGAGAAATGTCGGAATTTCTTATAAGGAAACTCGGAAGCGGGGGAGTATTGCGTAATGGTTAACGGTTAACGGTTAACGGTTAACTGTTAACTGGTAACTGGTAACTGGTAATTGGATAGCGTAAAATTAAGTTAGATAAATGCGAATAATTTTGTTTGGGGGTGATTATGCCATTGGAATTAATTATTTTACTTGCGGCATTGATTGTATCTTGGTTGGTGTTTAATTGGGCAATTAAAGTATTAAAGGCTAGTATTGGTACAGCGGTTGCGATTGCGGCTATTGTTCTCGTGTTACAATTGGCTTTTGGGATTGGGCCGAATCAGCTTTTACAGCATATAATTAATCTGCCACAGACGCTTTGGCAAATCGTTCAGGGGAAGTGATAGAAATTTTAAAAAAGAGTTCTCGGTTATATAGTCTGCGATTATTGCGGCAAAATTTCTCTCAATCTCTCCCGAAACAAACGAACAGCAGCCCTTTGTCCAATACTTTTACTTTGCTCAATCAAACCCGGAATTTCTGCAATTGGCAAAAACGGAAAAGCCAAACTATTCTCCCTCTCTGCATAATTTCCGTCAACCAATTGATATACTAAAAGAGATTTATTTTTATATCTCCAGATTTCAGGTACACCTAGAGCAGCATAAATCGCAAACTTATTCAAAGAAGAATTGGTGTAATCTGATTCTACCACTAAATCTGGTGGCGGGTCGGCAGGCAAATTGATACTTTTACCTCTAACTATAGATTCATTTTGAATGTAGAAGCAAGTATCCGGTTCAATAGCACGAGTTAAATCTTCCCTTTCCAAAGTCAGAGCACCAAGCTGTCTCATCTCGATTCCTAACTCATCTACTACAACACCAACAAAGTGTTCTATCATTCCTATTGGTTCTTCATGTTCTGTAAGTGGCATTCTAATTTCTAAAACTCCTGCATCGTAAGCAATTCTCCAGGCTCTACCGTCGCCGACATCAGACATTATTGCTTTAAATGTTGACCATTTAATGCCTGTCAAAGTAATTACCTTTTCCTCGCTACTATTTTGAGGAGGAGTGGATATAGTTGTTACCATCTCAATTGCGATTAGTTAAGCTTTTATTAATTTTAACACAATTCTATTTTCTCTCTTCCCCCTTACCCTTTCTTCCTTCTTCCTTCTTCCTTCTTCCTTCATCCTTCATCCTTCATCCTTCATCCTTCTTCCTTCTTCCTTCTCAAGCTTATGTCAAAATAGAACCACTCATCATCCGCTGATATCTCCGCTCTAATTCATCTCTAATTGCAGGCATTTGACTCAAACTTTCATCGCGATCGATTACCATTTTTGCCGCCTCCCTTGCTAACTCTAAAACTTCTTGATCTTCCACCAAACTCGCTAAAGCAAAATCCGGTAAACCCGCCTGTCTAGTTCCCAAAACCTGACCCGGCCCGCGCAATCTCATATCCATTTCTGCAATGAAAAAACCATCTTGTGACTGTTCTAAAACCTTCATTCGCTGCAAAGCCTCCCCAGCATTAGAACCGCGCATTAACAAACAATAAGAACGATCGCTTCCCCTACCCACACGACCTCGTAATTGGTGCAACTGCGACAAACCGAAACGCTCACAATTTTCAATCAACATCACTGTTGCATTCGGAACGTCAACACCCACTTCTACAACAGTTGTCGATACCAAAATGTGAGTTTCTCTATCCCGGAATTTGGTAATTGCTTCATCCTTTTCTGCACTTGTCATCCGGCCGTGCAACAAACCTACTTTAAACTCAGGAAATATCGTTGTCTGTAATTTCTCCTGTTCCTCAATAGCCGAACGTAAGTCTAGTTTTTCTGACTCTTCTACCAAAGGCAAGACCACATAAACTTGACGACTTCCCGCTACTTCCCGCCGAATCAACTCATAAGCTTGGCTGCGTTCTTTTCCCGTCAATATTGTTGTTTGAATTGCCTGTCTTCCGGGAGGCAATTCATCAATTAAACTCACATCTAGATCGCCGTGTAAGGTTAAAGCCAGAGTCCGAGGAATAGGTGTTGCGGTCATCGTCAATACGTGAGGAGACTCGCCTTTTTGCTGTAATTTAGCCCGCTGTTGTACCCCAAATCGGTGCTGTTCATCAATTACAACTAAACCCAATTTATCAAAATTAACTGTATCTTGAATCAAGGCGTGAGTGCCGACTAAAACTTTTAATTGTCCAGTTTCTAACTGCGAATGAATTTCTCTGCGCTTCGCTACTTTTGTCGAACCAGTTAACAGTTCAACTGGCAAGTGCATTAAATTCAACCAACCTACTAACTTGCGATAATGTTGCTCTGCTAAAACTTCAGTTGGTGCCATCAAAGCTGCTTGATATCCAGATTGAATTGCTGCTAGTATTGCTACCACTGCCACCACAGTTTTACCAGCACCAACATCTCCTTGTACGAGCCGATTCATCGGTTCTGGTGATGCTAAATCATTCAGGATCTCATTAATTACTCTTTTCTGAGCATTTGTTAACTTAAATGGGATGATATTATAGAAATTATTCAGCAATTCCCCATTCGGAATTAGCACTGCACTCGCTTGAGCTTTGCGGTGCATTTGGCGGCGTTTTAACAGTCCTAATTGTAAATAGAAAAACTCATCAAAAACTAAGCGGCGACGGGATGCTGATAGACAATCTCTATCTAGGGGAAAATGAATATTACTCAGGGCATCGGCTATCCCCATTAAACTATAGCGATCGCGCAAACTTTCAGGTAAAGACTCTTGCACTTGCTTAGCCGCCGGTAAAGCCGCAGCCATTCCACGCCTTACCACCCCCGCATCCACCCCATCCGTCAAGGGATAAACAGGTACTAATCGCCCCACCGTAGCTGATTCTATCGTGCCACCATCGGAGTCCAGCACTTCTATTTCGGGATTTTCCAGCGTCACCCCATATTTCCCTTGCTTCACCAACCCCGAAGCCGCAACCACCGCACCCACTGGATAATAACGCTTTTGTTGTTCTTGCCAGCCACGATTGCTGTAGCGATTGCCATGAAAAAAGCGATTTAGCTTGATTTGACCCGTCCGATCCGTTAAAATCAGCTCTAAAATCGTCAATTTATTGTTTTTTGGGCTACTAAAGCAGTTACAGCGCTTCACGCTTGCCACTAAAGTCACAGTTTCTCCCGCTGCAAGCTCACGAATGCTCACTTGCCGAGCATAATCAATGTGATCGCGGGGATAATAGTATAATAAATCGTATACAGTTAATAACCCCAATTTGCCTAAACGATTGCCATTGTTCGGCCCGATACCTGTTACGCGGTTTAGAGGTTGATCGAGAGAAAGGCTTGGTGGAGAAGGATTTTGACTCAGCGGCGCAGTTCGGGTACTGGACACTGGAGATGATGGAGTATATTCCGGGGTCTGTTCTCTCACTTTCTGTCCGATACCGGAGTTCTGGTGTTCGCAGACTCGCTGGACTTGCATGAGAAAACGGCGCGTTTCAGCGACAAGAGATTGGCGGTCTTCCAGTTCCATTTCAGGATAACTGACAAACTGCGCCGCCAGATGCAGCCATCGGCTGCGATCGTTGAACGGTATGATATCAGTGGCTTGACTCAAACTCAGACTTAGAAACTCGCTAAAGCGGTGTTGAGAACCCTGTAAGTCGGTAAATCCTCGTTCCGCTTCTACGGAGAGAGCTTTTTGCAGTCGCACCCAATCTGGTTGATCGGTCATCATTTTATATAGTTAGGGGAAGAAGGGGCTAGGGGCGCTTAGGCTAGGGGCGCTTAGGCTGGGGTAAGAAGGGGCTAGAATCAAGGGTTTCAGGAACTCACAATATCCTAACTGCCTTGTCGTTTTCTATATATATTAGGTTGAATTATTAGTATCTTTTGTAACGCCGCCATCTTGGCGGTAATTTGACCGCCAAGATGGCGGCGCTACGTTATTAAGGCGTAACTCCACAATTCTTATTATCCCTCAAACCAACTGGCTCGCCAAGCAGATTCGGCAGCAACTACTGTATACTCGCGCTGTTTCTTCTGATAGTCGCGTCTTAGTGTATTTAACCGCACAGAGATATTGCGAATTTGCTGTCGCCAAGCTGTCGCACCTGCATCGGCAAATTCAATTTCAGATAAACGCAGATTAATCGCCGTGATGTGAATTGCATTAGCGCTGGGATCACCTCCTAAACCTCCAAAACTGCCTACTCCTAACTCTCCTAAACTTTCTTCATCCTCAGACGATTCTGCGGTTTCAATTATTAAGTTTAATAGGTTAGGGGGCCCCGCGATCGCATCCCCAGAGGTATCTGCGTTAACAGCGGCTTCTAAAATGGGTTCAGGTAATTGGTTGGGCAAGATTCCTGAATTTTGTAGCAACCTGTTACTATCGAGAGAAAGGCTTTTGAGGGTATTGCCGATCGCTCTTTCCAGTTTCTCCTGCCACTGCAATAATTTGTCTGCGGATTGGGGACTGGGATTTTTTGAACTTTGAGTTTTGAGATTGCTTCCTTCGACTCCCAACGCTAAACTCTGTGGGTAGGCTACGCGAACGGGGTTTTGAGTTTCGCCTTCACTAAATATCTCCTCTCGCCGCGAATCTCCTTCGCTTTCTGGGAATTGATTATTGTCCTCTTCTTCCCATCCTTCATCCTCATCATCCTCCTCTTCCTTTCCCTGTTCCTCCTTCAGTAGCAATTGTAACTTTTCAGAAGTTGCGATCGCCAACTGCCGCAACGACTGCTGCACTTTTTGCCGCTGATTGTAGGATAACTTCAGAAAAGATTCTGGATAGCCTTGAGTACAAAGGTAATAACCAGCCAAAATTAACTGCTGAGTTACTGCTTTCCCTAAAGCAGTTAAATAACCGCTATAGCAATTCGCCAATTCTGAGGCGATATCTGCGATCGCTTCCTCCAATGCCCCTATTTCCTGCTCAATTCTCTCACTTGCTCCAGACATATAATAATCTTAACTGGTAATTGGTAATTGATAATTGGTAATTGGTAATTGGTAATTGGTAATGGCTAATTGCTAATTGCTAATTGCTAATTGCTAATTGCTAATTGCTAATTGCTAATTACCCATCTCCCCCTCTTTCCCTAGTCCCTAGTCCCTAGCCCCTAGCCCCTTCTTTAGTACCTACACACTTGAAAACTGCTATAACATAACTAAAAATTAAAAATTAAAAACAACAGTAGCTCCTGTTAATTTTTAATTTTTAATTTTTAATTGATTATTTAGTTCCCATTTGGGCGGCAACTTCGTCAGCAAAATTGCTTTCTACCTTCTCAATCCCTTCTCCCAAGACAAACCGAACAAATCGGCGCACTTGGACATTTTCGCCCAATTGAGAGATAGTTTGTTTCACCAACTCTTCCACTGAGATATTTTGATCCCGAATAAAAGGCTGATCCATCAAAGATAGCTCTTTCAGACGTTTATCAATCCGTCCTTGAACAATCTTTTCCTTAATATTTTCTGGCTTATTGCCCAAATCATCCTTGCCCATTTCAATTGCCTTTTCCTTCTCGACAATTTCAGTAGGAATGTCTTCAACTTTCACGTATTCCACATTCGGACAAGCCGCAATTTGCATGGCAATATTCCGCACCAAAAGTTGAAACTCCTCGCGGCGGGCCACAAAATCTGTTTCACAATTAACTTCCACAAGTACGCCAACACGGCCTCCCGTGTGGATGTAGCTGCCTACTAAACCTTCAGCGGCGACGCGGCCTGCTTTTTTACCAGCAGAAGTAATCCCCTTTTGCCGCAGCCACTCAACTGCTTTGGCTACATCTGCTTCATTTTCCACCAGCGCTTTTTTGCAATCCATCATGCCAGCGCCAGTTTTTTCCCGCAGTTCTTTAACAAGTTTTGCTGATATTTCTGCCATCTCGCCTACCTTCCTAATCAGAATTATTTATGAGTATAAGACTTACGCATTCTAACGGTGTAGCAAGGCTTTGGGTTTGCTTCGTACCCTCGCAACTTCGGCTTTGGAAGCCTCGCAATGACAGAATTACGTTGTCTATGCGTAAGTCTTAGAGTATTGAGTTAGGCACTGGTAATTTTTCCTTGGCAATGCGAAGATTTAAAAGCAATTACCAATTGCTAATTACCACTGACCAACTCAAATACTATTATTCAGCTTCAGCGTCTTCGTCGGCCTCTGAATCTGGAATGTCGAGCTCTTCCAACTCGCCAGCTTCGTAGTCGTCTTCACCACCTTCGTACTCTTCGTAGTAATCTTCTACTTCGCTTTCGAGCTGACCGTGACGACCTTCATAGATGGCATCAGCCAACTTACCTACTATTAGTTTAATCGAACGAATAGCGTCATCGTTCGCTGGAATGGGAATGTCTACTAAATCAGGATCGCAATTTGTGTCTAACAGCGAGACAATGGGAATCCCTAATTTCTGGCATTCTAAAACAGCATTGTACTCCCGGCGTTGGTCTACAAGTACCACTGCATCGGGAATCTTACGCATGGATTTAATCCCGCCCAGATATTTTTGCAGTTTTGCCAATTCCCGGCGCAGGGTTGAGGCTTCTTTTTTCGGTAACAAATCGAGAGCCCCGGTTTCTTCGCGGCGCTCCAAATCTTTTAGGCGCTCAACGCGGGATTTAATCGTTGTCCAGTTAGTGAGCATTCCTCCCAGCCAGCGCTGGTTGACGTAGTAAGCGCCGCAGCGATGAGCTTCTTGAGCGACAATACCGGCGGCTTGGCGCTTAGTACCGACAAACAGAAACTTTTTGCCTTTTTCAGAAGCCTCTCTCATATACTCATAGGCATCTTCCATGAGCTGAGCGGTCTGTACTAGGTCGATGATGTGAACGCCATTGCGCTCGGTGAAAATATAAGGGGACATTTTGGGATTCCACCGGCGGGTTTGGTGCCCGAAGTGAACTCCTGACTCCAACATTTGAGCCAAACTGACGACTGACATATTTTTAACTCCTGATTCGGGTTAATCCTCCATCCAGCCGCATTTCTGAGGTTTGTCGCCTCGGAAACACCCGAAAACCTGGATGTGCGAATTTACACAACTTTTCTAGGATATCACAGTTTGCGATTCTTTTTTTGTAGGGGCTAGTTTTCTAGGGGCTAGGGGCTAGGGGCTAGGGAAGAAGGGAAAGAAAGGAAAGAAAATAAAAGTAAGAGCTTCGTCGCAATCGCTCAGCGGCTCGACTGAGGCTTCGCCGAACGTCCGAACGGTTCGATCGATTTAGAATGCCCTAATAGTCTTGGCGGTTGCTATACTTCTCGCGTAACGCCGCCCTCT
>NZ_JARFTR010000056.1 GCF_029167235.1 Kamptonema sp. UHCC 0994
GGTAAAGAAACCGCCAGGATGGCGGCGTTACGTAGAGTGTGCGTAAGTCCTATGTTAAGAATAACCTTGCAATTTCATCACTCGCCGATAGCGTGATTCAATCTCGCTAACCGTTTGAGACTGGCGATCGCCACTCCATTCGCTTTGCTCAAATAACTGCTTCCTTAACTCATCAACATTTATCGTTTTTACCTGACCTTCAGATACAATTTGTTTGCCATTCACCCAAACACTATCGACTGCTTGAGTTGGGCGACCAAGTATCAATAATCCAATCGGATCTGTCCGGGGTAATAATGACAAACTGGTAAGGTCGTAAAGTACAAAATCTGCTTTTTTCCCGACAGTTATAGAACCTATTTCATCGCTAATATTCAACCCTTTAGCACCTCCGATTGATGCTATCTCTACAGACTGACGCGGTGTAATCCAGTGACGGTAATCCAAATCTGTGATATTGTGCAAAATTGAGCCAATTTTAATCGCTTCCAGTAAATCCTGAGAATCGTTACTAGCTGAACCGTCGCAGCCAAAAGATACATTTACTCCAGCTTGACGATATTTAATCAGCGGTGCAATGCCGCTACCTAATCGTAAATTGCTGAGAGGATTGTGTACAACAGTTGACTGAGTTTCTGCCATAATAGTAATATCAGCATCATCCAACCAAACACAATGAGCCAAAGAAGTTCGCGCACTGAGAAAACCGATATCTTTTAGGTGGGCGACGGCACTACGGCTGTATTTTTCTTGAGCTAATTGTTGTTGAGCACGGGTTTCTAATAGATGAGCGTGGCGGCAAAGATTGTGGCGATCGCTCAATTCTACACAGCCTTCAAACAAGGCATCAGAACACAGTTGTATCCCCGTCGGTGCTAACATGATATTCACGCCTTCTTCAGGTCTGTGAAACCGCGCGATCGCCTCTTTCATCAACTCTAAAGTTGCCCCTGTCGATCGAATGTAGGGCACGCGATCGATGTCAGCGCCACCAGAAGGCATACCCGCCGTCAGGGATTCATCTTGAATCAGGGGGCCAATGAAAGCGCGGATACCAATTTCACGATAAGCGCGATCGGCAGCAGCGATCGCTTCCAACTCTTGTCCCGGAATCAAAACCAAATGATCGACAACAGTTGTACCGCCTGATAGCAGCGTCTCCACCGCTGTACCCAAGGCACTCAGATAAACTTTCTCCGCATCGAGGGGGGTAAAATCGTATAGTTCCGCGATCCACAACTCCAACGGCAGAGGCGGAATGATCCCACGCTGCCACATTTCCGAAGAATGGGTATGTGCATTGACAAAACCGGGCAGTAGCAACTTATTTTTACCATCGATCGCAGTCGTACCCTCCCCAAGAGTTGCCGTTTGATTCGCGATCGCCGTGATGCGATCGCCCTCCACCTGCACATTAGCGGTTTGATAACCGCCTTCAACCGCAATTAAAACATTCTCAATTGTAAAATTCACAGATTAATCCTTCTACAGCACTTAGATCAATTATTATTTAATTTTGAGTTGATTCTTAAAAAAGTGTTACTGAATACCTATTCTTACTCTAAAAATGAGCTAATACAAGTTGGTCACGACTTACGCATCCTCTACCATTTTCTGTCATTGCGAGTGAAACGAAGCAATCTCAAACCCTGATACTGTCGTTACAATGCGTAAATCCTGTTGGTGAGAAAAAATTGCGTTCAACCATGAAATAATTATCTTAACAGAAACAACATGAATCTCTCATCTCTCCGTACCTTGGGCATACCGCCGAATGCCTGGGCAGTTGATGCAAAAATTGCCGATATTACCCGCCCTCCTCTCCCACCTCAACCTGTCACCCTAGAAACAGAAACCAAAACCCTGCGCCTAGATTTAGCAAAAGCTGCCATTTTAGTGATAGATATGCAAAATGATTTCTGTCATCCTGATGGTTGGTTAGCACATATTGGCGTAGATGTAACACCAGCCCGAAGTCCAATTAATCCACTAAAAATATTATTACCGACATTGCGATCGCAGTCAATTCCTATTATTTGGTTAAACTGGGGAAACCGCCCCGACTTGCTAAATATTAGTGCAGGATTGCATCATGTTTATAAACCCACAGGTGAAGGTATTGGCTTAGGCGATCCCCTGCCTAAAAACGGCTATCCGGTACTCAGGGCAGGAAGTTGGGCCGCCGCAGTTGTGGAGGAATTGGAACAGAAACCGGAGGATATTCTTATTGATAAATATCGAATGAGCGGTTTTTGGGATACTGCTTTAGATAGTATATTACGAAACTTAGGAAAAACTACAATTTTCTTTGGAGGAGTAAACGCCGATCAATGCGTAATGGCCACACTACAAGATGCCAACTTTCTTGGCTATGATTGCATATTAGTTAAAGATTGTACAGCAACTACATCTCCAGAGTTTTGTTGGCAAGCCACCCTTTACAACGTTAAACAATGTTTTGGCTTTGTGTGCGATTCTCAAGCTATATTAAAAGCAATTAATTTTGTTAACTGTTAGTTGTTAGTTGTCATTGCGAGCGAAGCGAAGCAATCGCAATACTTTGAAACTACTTCGGCTTACCAATTACCAATCACCAATTACCCATTACCCATTACCCATTACCCATTACCCATTACCCATTACCCATTACCCATTACCAATTACCCATTACCCATTACCCATTACCCATTACCCATTACCCATTACCCATTACCCATTACCATGATCGACCATTGCATGATTCCCGTCGCCAAGTCTCCCACCGACTACCAAGCTTTTCGCATCAGTCCCCAGGATACCAATAGATTAGCAATCATCTTCGATCCAGAAAATGCTCAGAGTTCATTAACAGTTTGCGTAGAGATTTTTGATGTCGGTGGTAAAACTCCTCCAAATCGCCATCAACTAGCCGTAGAAATGTTTTTTATTCTCAAAGGAGAAGGACTCGCCACTTGTGACGGCAAAACTGTTGAAATTCATGCAGGAGATAGTTTATTAGTGCCAGCAACCAGCACTCATTTGATTGAGAATACTGGAAAAGAACGCTTGTATGCTTTGTGTATCATGGTTCCAAATGAGGATTTTGTTGAACTGATTCGCAGTGGTACACCAGTAGAATTAGATGCTGAAGATATGAGAGTGCTCAGACGTTCAGATGTATTAGTCTCATGCTGAAGAAAGAATAGGAAATAACGAAGAAGATGAATATCATTTTGCATATCACTCACCGTCAACAATGGGAAGAAGCAAAATTGAGTCAAGCTTATCAAGGTGATACGCTAGAGACTGAAGGCTTTATCCACTGTTCAACACATCAGCAGTTAATTAAAGTAGCAAATAAATTCTTTTGGGGTAAAAAAGAGTTGATGATTCTCTGTATTGACTCGGATCGAGTTCAATCTGAAGTAAAATATGAGGAGGCTGATGGAGATAGCTTTCCTCATATTTATGGCCCGCTGAATGTTGATGCGGTGTTTAAAGTAATTGAGTTTGAATCAGGGGAAAATGGCAAGTTTGAATTGCCGGGAGAAATTAGGGATATAATCTAATAAGGTGTAATGAAATCAACAATATTTAATCATAATGAGTATAGCGTGAAAATTGTTCAAGAAGTAACCCTTATTAGTCGTGGCAATTTTGAAACCTCAGCAGAATGGTTAGTTATTAAAAATGAAATTCGCACTGCCATTAACTTAATTGTTTGGCCTCCTGAAACATCAAATTTTACCATTAATCCTACACGGCATGGGAACGGCGTAAAACCTATTAAAAATGCTTGTATGGCGGCTCTTAAGGAAAATTTTGGATGGCAACTTGAAACCACAATAAGATTTGCTACTAGAGCGCCTGGAAGAGTAGATGCGACTAAAACCTTAGACACTGATTTATTTGCCCTAGAATGGGAAACCGGAAATATCTCATCTAGCCATCGTGCAGTCAACAAACTGGTTCTTGGTCTTTTACGAGATGTTTTTTTGGGTGCAGCCTTAGTGCTTCCTAGTCGCAAGTTATACCCTTATCTAACTGATAGAATTGGTAATTATGAGGAACTAGAGCCTTACTTTGATATCTGGCGTGCGGTTCATATACAAGAGGGATTCCTCGCCATATTTGTAATTGAACATGATGCTTTAGATAGTAGCGTACCCAAAATTGCTAAAGGCACGGATGGTCGTGCTTTAATCTAGCTGGGTTTAAAAGAAAATAATTCTAGCTGTATTGACTCTTGGTGTTTAATTTTACATTTAGTCTTTCCCCTAGCTGATTCCCAGTTTTCCACATTGCCATTACCTAAATCAGTTAGCCGTTTTACTGCTGGCTCAATGTCACCAATTTCTGTACCGAGCCAATATCTTTTTAACTTCTGGGCTGCATAAAATGTAGTACCCGATCCCCCAAAAGGATCGATTACGATTTGTCCGGGATTTGATGCCATAGCAATGATGCGTTCCAGCATGATTGGAGCTAATTCATTGGCTGCTCTTTTCTTGTGTTGTCGATGTCGCACAGGAGGAATATCAGTCCATACTTCCTCAACTAGCGTCCACAAATTTTCTTCTCTATTATCTTCAGGTAAAGCATCTTCCCAAACATCTTCAGGAGCCTCCCAAACATCCATTAAATTGATACCTTGAGGGTTTAATTTTTTGCGGTGGCCGCCGTAATCTCGGATTTCACCGCCGCAATGGCGACAAACCTGAATTGGTGTATAAACTTTATTAAAAACTGCTGGTTCTCCTTTTGTATAGTAAAGCAATCCATAATGAGCAGGAGACATTTTCTTACCGCGTGGAAAAGCTTTAGGCATTCTACAAGCAATCCAATGGCGAAAGAGCATTCCTTGTTGATTGAGATATGCACCATACTCAATACACCACTTAGGTAAGTTAAAAATGAATAGACTTCCACCTGGATTTAGTACGCGAATACTTTCGCTAAGCCATTGTTTTGACCAGGAAAGATACTCTTCTGATTGCATAAGATCGCTGACACCTTTACCATAATCTTTACCAAGGTTGAAAGGTGGATCTGCAAAAACTATATCTACGGATGAATTAGGAATTGCACCTAAGAATTCGAGACAGTCTCCTTGATATAGAATACCATACTCACTTTGATAAGCCTCGCGTAATCTTTGATTTTTGGCAGTCAATTTTAATATAAGAGGAACAGTTTGCATGGCTATATTTGATATTAACTAACAATGAGTTTATCATATTTAATGATCTGCATATTGTCAATATATTCCTAGTGCTTGCTATTTGCTATCTCGCTCAAATTTAGACAGGATTACTAACCAACTTTGCCGCCAATTCTAACGCTTCTTCACGAGTAGAAATTCTACCTTCAACTCGCGCTAACTGAATCTCTAACAACAATTGTCCAATTAGCGGACTTCTAGGCAAATTAAACTCTGCCATTAAATCATTCCCACTAACTAACTGTATCGGATGAGCAACCCGATCCTCTGCATCCAAATACCGATTAATTAAAACTAAAATTTCATCAAATCGTACTTCGGCAGCCAAAGCAAAAATAGCTAAAGCTGGAAATACGTTTCCCAGATCGCGAAATAAAAAATACTGCTCTCTCAAAGATAATTCAGAAATAGCATTCTCTTGCAATTTAGGCAAATATTTTAATAGTGTAATTACACCCTTAATCTCCGCATTGCTATACTTCAACGTCATCAACTCAACCTCAGCAACCACCGGATCTGGATTCACCAAACAGGCTAACTTAGCAATAGCTAATAGAGGTGTTTTAATCGTATCACGAACCCATTGGGATAATTCCACAGTCAAATTAGGCCAAACTGCTGCTAAAGTAATAACAGCAGCATTAATCCTTGCCAATCTATCAAAGCGATCGCCCGCACTCGGAAACCAGACTGAAATTAAATTATCTTCCCAAGCGCGACAGATCCAAGCAATCCCCATAGGATTATTCAACAAATAACCCAACTCCGATCGCACTCGTTCCACAGCCACTTGACTTAATAGCGGCGCTAACTCCCGGATGGTAGAATGAGTTTCAGGCGCGATCGCAAAATCTAACTGAGCAGCTTGGCGGTAAGCTCTCAACAACCTCAGCGGATCGTCGCGTAAATTTGCAGGCGAAACCATCCGAATTATCCGCGCCTGTAAATCCCCTTGACCATCCACAGGATCGATAATTTCCCCAGTAAAAGGATTGTAGGCGATCGCATTCAATCGAAAATCGCGCCGCCCCAAATCCGTCTCCAAATTCCCCCCCTCCGCCTGAGCAAAATCAGCCGTAGCACCCTCAAATACCACCCGCGCAATTTGTCGCTCCGCATCCAGCAACACAAACCCAGCCTGATACAGATTAGCAATTTTACGAGCCGTCTTCACCGCCGGAGCCAACATCACAAAATCCAAATCCAAATACTCAGAAACCCTCCCCAGCAAAGCATCCCGCACCGCACCGCCCACCAAATAAGCAGGCCCAGGCAGCTCTTTCAACTCAAAAGGCCAAGTATTAGGAGATAATCTAGAAAGATAAATATTAGACATTGCAACAAAAATCAACCAAACTCTCAGGCCAACAGCATCCTGTCTAAGTTACATTAACAGAAAGTACCTGAAATCAGTGCGATTAATCTTTTTGAAATGCACAGAGGAATTTGACAATGTGTATTTGTGTTAACTGCCACTACGTAGACCGTTGCATCACCTACAACGCCGTAGAAACGCAGCATGAGCAGCTTCACCTCACCGAAACCCCCAATTTCGACCCGATTGAACCCAGCATCAACGTCAACATCCGTACCCATCAAGACGAAATAGAAATGGAATGGGATGTTGTCGGTTGTCTGAGCTTCAAACAGGAAACAGGGAAATGGGCGAGATTGCGACCCGGAGAATTAGTACCAACCTGAGCGGGGGAGCAATTACTAATTACCAATTACGAATTACGAATTACCAATTACCCATTACCAATTACCCATTACCCATCTAAAATTCAATGAGCTATTGCTTCAATCCAGCTTGTCAGAACCCGCAAAATTTTGCTGATGCAGAATTTTGCTCAAGCTGCGGCTCTACATTGTTGCTGACCCACAGTATTTCACTAAGTGAAATCAAAAGCGAAATGGCTCCCAAAGAGCTGGAAACACCATTAGAGTTTCGCTACCGAGCCATAAAGCCCATCGGCCAAGGCGGCTTTGGCAGAACCTTACTCGCCGTAGATGAAAATAAACCCTTTACTTACTCGCAATGCGTAATTAAACAATTTTTCCCCCAAAATTCTATTGAAAAAGCAGCAGAATTGTTTCATCAAGAAGCAATGCAGCTAGAAACATTAGGTAAACATCCCCAAATACCAAACTTAATCGCACATTTTGAGCAAAACGGGCAACAATATTTAGTACAAGAATTTATCAGCGGCAAAAACTTAGCTCAAGAACTAGCACAAAAAGGCACATTCAACGAAATTAAAATTCGCCAACTTCTCCAAGATTTGCTACCAGTTCTGCATTTTGTCCATAAATCTAAAGTTATTCACCGCGACATCAAACCAGAAAATATTATTCGTCGTACCCACCTCGATCGAGGTGGAACAACTGGATTTACCCCTCTTTTATCCGCAGATTTACTAACATCTCAATCTCTACTTTCTCAAGAAATTACTAGGAGTGGTCAACTCGTTTTAGTCGATTTTGGCGCAGCTAAAAAAGTCAAAGGAAATGGTTTGCCTCAAACTGGTACAATCATTGGCAGTGCCGCCTATACCGCCCCAGAACAACTCATGGGTAAAGCAGTTTTTGCCAGCGATATCTATAGCTTAGGCGTTACCTGCATTCATTTGTTAACTCAAGTTCCTCCATTTGATTTATTCGACAGCAGAGAAGGTGCTTGGGCGTGGCGAGATTATTTGAAAACCCCAGTTAGCGACGATCTTGGTAAGATTATTGACAAAATGCTGCAAGGTGCAACTAATCATCGTTATCATGCAGCAGCAGCCGTAATTAGGCATTTGAATCCCAAACCTGTTTATTTAGAAATATTCCCTGCTACCTCTGAACCTGAGATTATTTCCCCAGAAGCGCCAATAGAACCCACGCCATTACCGCCCGATTTACCGCCACCACCAAGTCAAAAACTAGAAGTAAAAATTCAGCAAGCTTTGCAAAACTCACTAGCTCCCTACAATGTTAAAATTCAAGTTAGCAAAACTAAACGTAAATTAACTGTTGTCATCAATAGAAATGAAGATTGTAAGATTCATTATCCCCATTTATCTCAAATAATTGCTACTACCCTTACTGATTTAGAATTAAATCAAATCTCGGTGGTTAAACTTCTAGGAAGAGTTAATAATTCTTCTATACCAGAGTGGAAGCAGGTGTTGCAAATAGATACTAAAATCCAGTTCAAAAATAAAATTATTCGGTTGCAAAATAATAGCTTGGTGTGGCGAGTATCCCAACTTAAAACGAGAACATTTTGGCTTGCCAAGTTGAAAAGTAAAGATTTCTGGGTAGACTTATTAATGTTTGCATTAATTGTGTTTATCTTTGGAACCCAAATAATTATTTTAAAGCCTTGGGTAGGAATAATAATTTCCTCTGGTTTTCTTTATGTCAAAAGTCAAGTTGCTAGGAATGAAGACTTTGATACAAATCGTTTATTAGCTACATTAGCAGGCATATTTTTGATAATGGGAATAAGCGTAAATTATACTATCTTTATGTCTGGCCCATTTGGTATTCTTGTAGGTTGCTTATTTATGGCATTACCACTTTTTTATACAAAAGGCAATTCTAGATAATACAAAACTTACGCATTTCTGATGTAATACTGCCCTCTGGGCGGTCAAATATACCGCCCAGAGGGTAGCGCTACAATGGTTCTTCAATTAATCAAAAATATTGTGTCTCTAAAATCAACGAAATACGGGTTAGCAATTCATACCGCCAGTCCAGAATTAGGGCTAGCAATTAGCAATTTTTGTGGTGATTCTCGCTATCAAATGTGGGATTTAGGACGGGAATTAGCCACTCATTTACATCAAAATTTACTGGATTTTATCCAACCTAAAACTTGGGAAGATTTGGCATTTATCGCAGTTGCTAAAGGGCCAGGGAGTTTTACTGGAACTCGGATTGGTGTAGTTACGGCTAGGACTTTAGCGCAACAGTTAGATATTCCTTTATTTGCGATTTCAACTTTGGCGGCTGTAGCTTGGGAAAAAGGAAGAAATAAAGATATTTTACCCTCTTCTAGTTTACCAAACTCAGGAAAAGCAATTGCAATTCAAATGCCTGCACAACGCAGTCAATTATTTGGGGCAATATATGCAGTTAAAGATGTAAAAAATGACGGTAGTTATTCAGACTTAATTGAGTTATTGCCAGACACAGTAATGACGCTTGAATCTTGGCAAGAAACCTTAGAATCTTGGCCCACACCATATCATTTAATTAAGGTTCAAAATGAGTTGGGCGCGTCAGTTTCCAGCGTATTAGAACTAGCTTATTTAGATTATAAAGAGGGAAAATGCCCTAACTGGCTAGAAGCATTACCCTATTATGGTCAGCATCCTGTGAAAGAAAAATAATCAGGAATTACACAAAAAAACCCGGTTTCTGGGAAAAATAGTCGATAAATTCGAGAGATTATGACGCAGAAACCGGGTTTTTGACCCCGCCCCGCGTGCGTAAGTTATGAATTAGCAATGACAAATTAGCAATTAGCCATTACCAATTACCAACCTACCTCTGCAAACTACCTCTGCAAACTCCTCGGATCGAGTGCATCCCGCAACCCATCTCCCAACAAATTAAACGCTAAAACCGTCAAAATAATCAACAAAGCAGGCGGCCAAACTAACCAAGGCTGTAACACTAAAATCGAAGCATTCGTAGACAAAGAAAGCAAATTTCCCCAAGAAGCATCCGGTTGCTGAATTCCCAATCCAATTAAACTCAAAACTGACTCAGAAACGATAAATCCCGGAATTGACAAAGTAGCAGAAATAATTATATAAGTCGCTGTCTGTGGCAATACGTGGCGTACAATAATATAAACTGGATTTGCCCCCATTGCCCGCGCCGCCTGCACAAATTCTCGCTGCTTAATCGAGAGCACCTGTCCTCGAATCACCCGCGCTAAACCAGCCCAACTGATAAAGGAAGTGATTAATACAATTAATAAAAACCGCTGAGTGCTAGTCAATCCAGGGGGTAAAACAGAAGCTAAAGCTACTAACAAATAAATGCCTGGAATCGTCATCAACACTTCAACAAATCGCATCAAAATACTGTCAATCCAACCACCAAAATATCCAGAAATCCCCCCCACCAACATACCCAAAGGAAAAGAAATCGCAATTCCCACTAACCCGATGCTGAGACTAATTCGGCTTCCGTAAACCAAACGACTGAACTGATCTCTCGCTTGTTCATCCGTACCTACAAGGTGAAATCTTGCTTCGCCATTAGTGCCAAACAGATGTCTGTCAAATGGTATAATTCCCAATATTTTATAGCTATCACCCTTGACAAATAGACTTAAAGGTGAAGGTTTTTCCCACTGTACAATCACGTTGCGATCGCCGGTATTTACATCTACTGGCCCTTGAGTTACAGGATAAATGTGCGGCCCAATAAATCTGCCATCCTGCGTTGTTAAATAAATCTGTGTTGGTGGCAACAGGGAACCATTAAGTTGAGAATTGTAAGGATCGTAAGGCGCAATAAAATCTGCTGCGATCGCTACTCCATACAAAATCAATAGTAACACAGCTCCTAATCGAGCTAAAGGATTATTTTTAAGATTTTGCCACCATTTCATAATTTTAGTTAGTTGTTAGTTGTTAGTTGTTAGTTGTTAGTTGTTGGTTGTTAGTTGTTGTATTCTTTAGTCCGCGTAGGCGGACTTTGTTTGTGTAGTAGCGGTTTCAACCGCCAAATCATATCAAATCTGCTTGCTCTTCTTAATTACCGATTAGCAATTAGCAATTAGCCATTAGCCATTAACAATTACCCATTTTCCACCTTTTCAATTTCCTTCAATGCTTGACCATTAAAAGGATTATAGAAAAAAGAACCAGTTTGCGGCGGTAACTTCGGATTAAGTAGAATTTCCACAATGCTTTTGATAACTCCAGTCAGAGGAATTGCTAATATCACCCCTAAAACTCCTCCTACTCTACCTCCCAACAGCAAAGCCGTGAAAATAACCACAGGGCTAAATCCTGTTAAACTACCCATAATCCGAGGAGCAATGAAATTATCCTTCACCTGTTGAAGAGCGATCGCAGCGCCCAACACCTCCAGTGCTAACCACCAATCAATAAACGCCACAATAATGCTCACTGCGCCAATTCCTAGAGTTGCCCCAATAAAAGGAATGACTTCCAACAACCCGATAAACACAGCAAATAGCAAGAAAAAAGGAACCTGTAAAACCCAGAAAACTAGAGTCAGCCCGATCGCCATAAATAGGCCTAATAACAACTGTCCCGATACAAATCGCTGAAGATTTCGCTCCAAAGTTTCTGTTAAAACATAGCGAATTTCTGGCGCGAAAATACTCGTTAAACCCCGCCAAACTCTTTCCCCATCTAACAGCATATAAAACGAAATTACCAGGATTAAGATTAAATCGAGAAACCAGTTAACTGTTCCTACAACTAAACCCAAACCGCTAGCGGCGATCGCTTGTACTTGTTCCTGTAATTTAGCAGACAATTGCTGCTCCAAGATTTGCACGTCAAAGGGCAAATTGCGCTCCGCACTCCAAAGTTGAAACTCCGCTAATTGCTGTCGCCCAGACTCTAGTAAATCGGGGAATCTTACTGCTAATTGTGCAGCTTGGTTTAAAACTGGAGGTGCGATCGTCAAAACGATTACCGCCATAACTAATCCAGCAGCAAAATAAACTAGCGCCGCCGCCGCCCCTCTTGGCAAAAACACTTGCAATCTCGCCACCGCGTAATTTAATAAAAACGCAATCAGGCCCGCCGTCACTAAAATGCTGACCAATTCCGCGACATAATGAATCGCACCGAGAGTAAACCAACTCGTCACTAAAACTAGCAACCAAGTAATTAGAAACTGTTGGAGGGGAGAAAACACAGTATTCATGTCAATTTGATATTTTTGATTTGAGATTTAAGATTCAGACTCGATCTAAAATCCAAAATCATTTCATAGATCGCTCTAAACAGCTATAGCTTCCTCAGCGGACAAGTCATGCTCAACTACAAACACATTCGAGTAGAGATTAGCAATAACCTGCTTGCCTTGCTGAGTTAGAGATAGATAATGCAAGGCATCTTTTATATAGGGGTGAACTCCATGCCAGTAAAATTTGGAATAGTTAACCCGTAGATCGCCGGGATTTTTGTATCCTACTTTTTGGTTAAAGCCAGTTTCCTCAAATTCATAGTAAAGGGAACTAATTTTTTTGAGGTAACGAGGATCGCTAAGTTGGCCGATTAAATCCGCAGCTCTAACTAAACCTGGAAAGTTAATTGTATCTTGATGATCTGACTCTTTTGGTACTGGAAATCGAGTTAATTCGATGTTGCGTTTAATCACCTCAGCATCAATCAGTCGATGGCCGCCAAACCGCTCGTCAATAAATAGTTTAGCGCGGTCTACATGATAAGGAGTTAAGCTAGCATCAGTGGAGCCGGGGGGTAGAGGTACTAATTCTGTGCCATTACCGGTAGCATACCAGCCAGTTCGATCCTCGCGGCAAACGCCTTTGACATAGCCGATGTCGTGACAAACTAAGGAGATGATGAAGTGCAGCCAGTCTTCGCAGGAAGCGCCGCCTTCGCGGATATGTTTCCCTCGTAAAATTTCTTGGCCCACCAATGTCACCAAAATCGTGTGTTCAACGTTGTGGTACAGAGCATCGCTGTTGGCGATATTTTCTAGGGCCATACTCCCGGCCCAGGCTATGATGTCTTCGTAGTCTGGCTTGTAGCCGCCGTAAGTGCGGGTGTAGCCGAACCGTATTTTCTGCACGAAGGCATCGATCAGAAGTTCAGTTGCATTAAAAACCATACTTGACAGTAGCTCGTGCTGAGTCTAGAATTTATCGGGACGCGGACAGCTTTTACTATAGCAACCGCTTTTGGCGGTTAGGGGCTAGGGACTAGGGGCTAGGGGCTAGGGAAAGAAGGGAAGAGAATCAATGGTTTCATCAATTCAGAACGTCCTAACCTAGGAAAGCGGTTGCTATATATTAGAAAACTTGATTTTATTCTTTTTACCATAACCTCGCTGTTTATACAGCTCAGCTTTAAAAATTATTAGGAATTACACGCGCTTATAGTATGGTAGCTGTCTGGGCTGTTCCTTACTGCTGAGATGGCGGCGTTAGAAACAGTTTTCCCTAAGTCATAAATTAGAGCGATATTTGGGAAAAAGGCTACTAAAAAAGTACATTCTGGAGCAATCTCAAACCTTGATTTTTGCGGATCGCCCTCTAAGTCTTAGGGATGAATTTTGCCGATCTCCTTAACTGGGATGGGTTGGGGAGAGCTAAAATGTAAGCTGCGATCTTAAATCTGCAATATTTCTTTACAATACTAAGGAAATAAAGGTAAAGACTGCCGGGAGAAACCTAAAGTGACTGATAAAGTTTTACCAGAAACAGAAGACACTCAGCCACCTTTCCTCCCAGAGGATAGATGTGGCAGGAACTTTGAGGCGAAAAGTTGGGAAGAAGATGGGGGGGACGATCTAGCTGTTGAAGATACCTCTAAAAACGACTTTTCTAATGAGATTGAGAGCGAAGCTGCGATCGATGGCGATCGCGAATCCGACGAAGAAGACTTAGAAGATGATAGCAGAGTTATCGGTGCTGGTGTGGAATGGCAAGGTCTGCTGGTGGGTTTAGCAATTGGGGCGGTGAGTGCGATCGCTGGTATGCAATTCTTTTTTAACCAAATGCCCCCTGCAACAACTGAAGTTAAAGCTGAATCTGCCCAATTTGAAGCAGGAATGCCTCAGAATGTTGAAGTCGCACCGGTGGAAGTTGCCAGTGTCGATCGCAGTATAGAAGGTACGGGGACTGTTGCTGCTTATGACTTGCTGCCAGTTTTAGCTCAGATTAATGGTTTGCAGATTAAGCAAGTTTTGGTGAAAGAAGGAGATACTGTAGAAAAAGGTCAGGTGATGGCTATACTTGACGATTCTGTGCTGCGATCGCAACTTGCCGAAGCGATCGCGGATGTTCAATCTGCTGATGCCACCGTGCAGCAAGCACAAGCACAAGTACAGCAAGCTCAATCCATGCAAAACGAAACTGTAGCAGCCTTTGAGCAAGCCAAAGCCAACTTAGTACAAGCCAAAGCTAGGGCGTTTCAAGCTCAAGCAGGCGTTGATAAAGCTAAAGCAGGCGTTAGCGTTGCCCAAGCAAGCGCCGCCCAAGCCCGCGCTCAATTAGAGCAAGCTCAAAGAGAAGTTGAACGCTCTCAAAATTTAGCTTCCGAGGGAGTAATTAGCGTTCAAGACTTAGAAAAGCGCAAGACAGAGGCGAAGACTGCTCAGGAAGATTTGAAAAAATCAGCTCAAGAAATCAACCAAGCGATCGAAGAAGTAAAAGTCGCTGAAGCTCAGATTATTAATGCTCAAGCAGATATTAGAAATGCCGAAGCTGGTGTTAGTAGTGCTAGAGCAAAATTTGAGACAGCAGGAACTAATATTGGTAGCGCTCAAGCGAATGTAGGCAACAATCAAGCCAGCGTCCGCAGTAGTGAAGCGCGAGTGCAGCAGTTACAAACACAATTAGAACAAACTCTCGTGCGAGCTCCTGAAAGCGGAATTATTGCCGAAAGAATTGTTCGGGTTGGAGATGTTACTAGCGCCTCCCAGAAACTATATTCTATTATCCGGGATGGCAGACTAGAATTGCAGCTTAAAGTTCCAGAAACTCAATTACCACAAATCAAAATTGGCACAGAAGTAAAACTAATTTCTGACTCTGATTCTCGGATCTCTTTGCGTGGTACTGTGCGGGAAATAGCACCTAATATCGAACCCGGAAATCGTCAAGCTACAGTTAAAATTAATTTACCACGAGTAACTGATATTCGAGAATCTCTCTTACGGCCGGGAATGTTTTTACGCGCATCCCTAGCAACAGCAAGCGATCGAGGTTTGACAGTCCCAGCCAAAGCAGTTGTACCGCAAACGAATGGTACGGGAATAGTTTATCGGCTGGTAAGCGGCGATAAAGTACAAGCTCAATCTGTCGTCATTGGGAAAATTGTAGGTGCTACAGGGGGAAATTTAAGTAAGGCTAAGGTGGAAATTAAGAGTGGTTTAAAGGCTGGCGATCGGGTAGTCGTTGCTGGTGCTGACAGCCTTAAAGATGGCGATCGCGTTAATGTTGTTTCTGAAAATGGCCTGCTTCCTAATACTAAATTATAGTTGAAATCAGGCGAATAGAATTCGCATCTACATAAACAATGTCCGAGTTAAGAGGGACTATAGAATTTTGAACCCGCGCAGGCGGGTTTTGTCTGTGTAGATGCGAATTCTATTCGACCAATAATGCGATCGCATCAAGTTCCCGGAACCGGAATTGGAATATTAACCGGATTAGGAGTAGGATTACTTTCCACAGGAACAGAACCAGCAGGAACAGAACCAGGCCTTGTTTGCTTCTCCAAATACCTACTCAAAGCATAAGCCATATCCCCGCGAGTCATTGGCTTCAAAGGATTAATCTTATTAGTATCTCCCTCAATATTGACAAACCTTTCATAAAGTGCAGTAGCCATTGACTTTCTCGCCCAACTAGGAATTTCTCCCGCATCGGGATACCTAGCTAAAATCTCAGAAACATTCTCTTCTGGAAACTGAAATACCCCATAAGCTTGAGCAAAAATTGCCAAAGCTTCGGCGCGACTAACTCTTTGATTCGGGAAAAATAGACCATCTCGATACCCGCTCATTGTTCCTGTTTTTAATACAGTTTGAATTGCATTATATCCCCAATAAGAGTTAGGTACATCCGGTACAGAAATATCCGGTTTTTGCGCTGTATTTCGCCGCTCTAATTGAAAAGTTTTCACTAAAATAGAAGCCAATTCTGCGCGACTGATAATGCCTTCAGCATTAAAATTGCCATTACTATCTTTGGTCATCAATCCAGCCTGCAAAACCACATCAATCGGAGTTCCCACTTGTTGAGCTTCTACCATTATTGGTACTCCTTGAACTAGCAATATCGTCGAAAAAACACAGACCAACTTTCTCATAATTTTATATAACTAGGGACTAGGGGTTAGGGGCTAGGGGAAGAAGGGAAGCAATAGAGA
>NZ_JARFTR010000104.1 GCF_029167235.1 Kamptonema sp. UHCC 0994
GGTCAAATAACCGCCAGGATGGCGGCGTTACGGGTTCTGTCTTAAATTAAATCCGCAATAGACATCCCCAAAAATCACTCCCAAACCCTTATTCTACAAAGACCGAAGTTTAATTTCTGGAGATGTCTAATCTAAATTTCCTACCTATATAGTATTTCAGACAAAAACCCGATGTTGCAAAGATGGCATTTGGCGGCGAACTTGTTCAAGCCGATCGGGATTAATTTCTGCGATCGCAACTCCCGGCCCATCCCCCGCATCCGCTAAAATGGTTCCCCAAGGATCGACAATCATCGCATGACCATGTGTTTGTCGTCTCCCATAGTGGCGGCCGGTTTGTGCAGGTGCGATCGCATAACAAGTATTCTCGATCGCTCTGGCTTGCAACAAAACTTTCCAATGATCTTTTCCAGTATAAGCAGTGAAAGCCGCCGGCACAAACAAAACCTCGGCTCCCTTATAAGACAAATGGCGATATAGTTCTGGAAAACGCACATCGTAGCACACCGATAATCCGAGCACCCCAAAATCTTTTGAAGGATACACAGGAGGCAAGTTTTCTCCTGCTTTGACTGTACTCGATTCTTGATAAGTATTACCGTCAGGTACGTTAACATCAAACAGATGTACTTTTTGATACCTTACCAGTTCAATTCCATTCGGATCTACTAACAAACAGGTATTGTAAACTTTCCCGCTATCTGCTGGAACGGGAAAACCTCCTCCCAATATTGTCACTTGAAACCGCTGGGCCATCGTTTTCAAGAATTTTTCACTTTCAATGGCGATCTCGCTAGCAAGTGCCATTTTTTCTGCCTCTTCCCCCATAAATGGGAAGTTTTCTGGCAAACCTACTAACTCAGCACCTTGGCGCACAGCTAGATCGATTAATTCTTCTGCCTGAAGCAAATTTTTTTGCAAATCAGGCAAGCTTGTCATTTGAATTGCAGCAGCGAGATAAGATTTCATCGAAGGAAGAAGGAAGAAGGAGGAAGGAAGAATATAAATAGCTTTTAACATAAAGTGCAGGTCAATCGATATTTAGATTCGATCGCTTTAGATTTGAGATTAGGAATCTTCGATTAAATCCCAAATCTAAAATTAGCAATCTAAAATCGCTTGACCTGCAACCTAACGCGACTCAAGCTTTAGTGCAGAGGGTGGAACAGCAAGTCAGGGAAAAAACGGTTAAATTCAATCAAAGCCGCAGCTTGAATTGACAGCCAAAGTGCTGTAACTACTGGTGCTGTAGAAAGAAATTTCACAAAGTATTGCATGAACAATTCTCCACAATAATCAACAGAACATCGAAATTGCTAATTGCTAATTGCTAATTGCTAACCATTAACTATTAGCCATTAGCCATTAGCCATTAGCCATTAGCTATTAGCCATTAGCGAGGTGAAACAGTGATTTCGTCATCTTTGGCGAACATTTCACCAGTGGTGATTTCTTTGAGTGCTGCCAAAGGCCACAAGAAACCGGTTAGCATCAAGGAAACTGCCAAAGGCACATTGAGAATAATCTCTTGTTCCTCTGGAGAACTTGTTTTTTTGGCGGCTTGTAGATAGGAACGACCTACCCAGCCAATCCAACCAGTAATGTACAAAAATAGGATGCTGGGAATCAAGAACTCGCCAGCGTGATCCAAGCTACCATCCACAATTAAGTGTGGGTAGCCTTCTGGCCCGCACAATGCTTCAGAATAACGCTCAAATCTGGCCGTTGCTGAAGCTGGATCGCCATTCGTAGAAACAGCATTCTTGGCTAGTTCTTGGAAAGCAGGCGAGTCCTTACATGGTACTAAATCGTAGGCTGAGGCTACAGGTACAAAACTGATCCAAAGACTCAGGACTAAGATCGCAGCAAACAATCTTCGCATGGAATTGTTTCCTTTTGTTACAAAACAATAAGTTTTTTGTACAAGCATCTCAAGATTGCTTGTCTGGAAGACATCTTACTATTTTCTGAGCTCACCAGATTAACATTCCCCAATCTAAAGAAAAGGAGATTTTTAAGGACAACCTTTTTGGGATCGATCCACAAAAAAATTGATTCTTAAAGGCTGAGTCAGACAGCCACTACCCATTTGCTCAGATGTATCTGAGTTTATGGCTGCTCTTTTTGTATGCGACACTAACTTTATCACGTAAAATTGAATATATGGCAACCGTTTTAGCAATTGAAACAAGTTGTGACGAAACAGCAGCAGCGATTGTTAAGAATCGTCAAGTTTGCAGCAGTGCGGTAGCGTCACAAATTAAGATCCATCAGCAATATGGTGGTGTAGTCCCAGAGGTAGCTTCGCGCAGTCATGTAGAGATGGTGAATGGGGCGATCGCGCAATCTCTCCATGAAGCAAAACTTACTTGGTCAGATATTGATGGTATTGCAGCCACTTGTGCCCCCGGTTTAGTAGGTGCTTTGTTAGTAGGGTTAACAGCGGCTAAAACCCTCGCAATGGTTCATAACAAGCCTTTTTTAGGTGTTCATCACCTAGAAGGTCACATCTACGCCAGCTACCTCAGCGAACCCGACTTGCACCCACCGTTTTTGTGCTTGCTGGTTTCTGGCGGTCATACCAGTTTAATTCATGTCAAAGATTGCGGAGATTACGCAATTTTAGGGCAAACTCGCGACGATGCGGCGGGTGAAGCTTTTGATAAAGTGGCCCGTTTATTAAAGTTGGGCTATCCGGGTGGCCCCATCATTGATAAACTGGCTCAAGTTGGCAATCCGAAAGCTTTTTCGCTACCAGAGGGTAAAATCTCTTTGCCTACAGGTGGATATCATCCCTATGACAGCAGTTTCAGTGGCTTAAAAACGGCTGTGTTAAATTTAGTTCAGAAGCTACAAAAAGAAAGTGATGATTTGCCAGTAAAGGATATTGCCGCGAGTTTTCAGGAAACAGTAGCCAAAAGTTTAACAAAAAGAGCGATCGCCTGTGCTTTAGATTGTGGCTTAAATACTATTGCCATTGGCGGCGGAGTTGCAGCTAATAGTGGATTGCGACAACACTTACAACAGGCGGCTACTAAACATAATTTGCGGGTACTATTTCCCCCATTAAAATATTGCACAGATAATGCGGCCATGATTGCTTGTGCCGCCGCTGAACACTTAGAATTAGGACACATTTCGCCCCTAACTTTAGGAGCATATTCAAGAATGCCAATTACCGATGTAATGGATTTATACAAACATGGCTAATTGCTAATTGTTAATGGTTAATTCAGGACTTACGCAAGTGTCACAAGATCGGGGTAATTTTTAGGTATGTAGTTGCGCTTCAGCGCTCTTTCTATAGCCTAAGAGCTACATACTTTTGTTTAACGATGCCCATTGCGTAAGTCCTCTAATTGTTTAGGGAAGGGCAAAAATACTCATATTTGGACAAACATTATGGACGCAGCCACAATCTATTTACCACCAACACTTGAATTAAAAATTGACTTAACTGACGAGCAATTTTTGCAGTTATGTCAAAATAACCGCGAGTTAAAATTTGAACGTACACAATCAGGAGAATTAATTATTATGCCACCTACAGGGGGAACTACTAGCGATCGTAATTCCGATCTAAATTTTCAACTCAGATCGTGGAACCGTCAACATAATCTCGGTAAAGTATTTGATTCTTCTGGCGGTTTCAAGTTACCCAATGGTGCAGACAGATCCCCCGATGCTTCTTGGGTAAGAATAGAACGATGGGAAGCTCTAACTTCTGAAGAAAAAGATAAATTTCTGCCTTTATGCCCTGATTTTGTAATTGAATTGCGTTCTCCTAGTGATTCTTTGCAAACCTTGCGCTCTAAGATGCAAGAATATATTGACAATGGTGCAAGATTAGGCTGGTTGATTGACCCCAAAAGACGAGTTATTGAAATTTATCGACCTGATAGAGATGTGGAAATTTTGTCATCTCCAAGTACGGTATCTGGGGAGGATGTTTTGCCCGGTTTTGTCTTAGATTTAACACAAATTTGGTAGTTATAGCAGTTGCCAAGACGGTCAGGACAACTTTATTTGTTTGAGAACTTACGTAACGCCGCCTTCGCTTACGGTGCCCTAACCGCCCAGAGGGCGGCGTTACGGATATCTGTCCTAACTGCCTTGGCGGTTGCTATACTTATCAGCAATAACTCGGTTACGCCCTTGATTTTTAGCTTCATAAAGTGCTTTGTCGGCTCGTTGGAGCACAGCATCAATCTTTGTATCCTCCAATTGATAGCTGGACACTCCAATACTAACTGTAATTTGCACCTGTTTTTCTTCTTGAATGGTGATAACTGTTTTTTCCAGAGTTTTGCGGATACGTTCAGCCACCTCTACCGCCGACTCAAGATTAGTTTCAGGTAAAACCACAACAAATTCTTCCCCCCCAAATCGTCCCCAAAAATCTACGTTTCGGAGAGAATTTTCAACAACTTTTGTCATCGCTATCAGCACTTCATCTCCTACAGAGTGCCCGTAGATATCGTTAACTTGCTTGAAGCGATCTAGGTCAAGCATTAATAGAGAAAAAAAGCGATTGTATCTGCAAGATCGGTTGATTTCTCTCTCGCATAAAGTTAACAAATGGCGACGATTCCAGACTCCGGTTAATGGATCGGTATTAGCTAATTTTTGTAATTCCTTAGTTAATTCCGCTTGATCGCGCAGCGATTTTTTTAATTGCTCTCGCGTATATTTCAAATCTAAGTGAGTTCGTACCCTGGCAAGTAACTCTGGCGTGTTAAATGGTTTGGTAATGTAATCAACTGCTCCTCTTTCAAAAGCTTGGATTAAATGCTCTTGTTCGTGGCTGGCAGTAATAAAAATTATCGGAATTTCTGCTACATCGGGATTAGCTTTGAGTCGTTCGCAAACTTCCAAACCGTTCATATATGGCATCATAAAATCCAATAGAATTAAATCGGGTCTGGCAGATTCTACACGCTCTAAAGCTTGCTGTCCGCTAGTGGCAAAAGTGGTTTCATAACCTCTTTTCTCTAGTATAAATGCAATTAATTGTAGATTTTCAATCAGATCGTCAACAACTAAAATCAAACACTTTTCTGGTTTGGATGAGATCATAATAATTGATGCCTCACATCGGGAAACTTTTCTATAGTCTTAGGCAATTGCTCCCATTCAAAGGCTACTAACTGACTTTCTAAAGTCGTCATATAGTCGAAAAGGAGTTGACATTCGTATTCATGGGCCCACACTCGTAAACGTTCGATAAAGGCTTGTATTTCTCGCCGTTTCATGGTTTTACGCAATTCTAACCAAGTGCTTTCTTCTTCCTGACGGAGTTTTTCAACTAATTCAGGAAGCTTTGCTAAGGCGTTGGGATTTGGTTTTATCCAATGGGTTTGGCTGGGTGTTTTTGAAGTTTCATTAACGGGAAAATAATTAGGTTCTTGGGGGAGAATTTGCTTGAGGGCCGAGACAAGTTGGGAACGGCTAAAGGGTTTGCGTAAGAACCCCTGGGAGAGAACTCGCAAGGTATCTTCGTCCTGCGATCGCGAAACAGCAGTTAAGATCGCGATCGGGATATTTTTGGTTCTATCGTCCTGTTTCAACAATCGCGTTGCTTGCAGTCCGTCCATGTTCGGCATCCACAAATCCATCAGAATCAGATCGGGGCAATCTGTTTGCGCGACTTCGATCGCTTCTTGTCCATCTCCTGCAAACAAGAGGCGATGTTTGCTACCTGCAAAATATCCCGCAATCAAGTCAAGGTTATATTTAACATCATCCACCACTAGCACCGTTGCCGTTGAAAATTGATTCAAATCTTCATCTAAATTTGAAGGCACAAGCGATGGCGTTTCGATCTCAGTAATCTTCAGATTTGGGAAGATAAAAGTAAATGCACTGCCTTTGCCCAGTTCGCTTTGTAGCCCCACTGTCCCACCCAGCATTTCAGTCAGATGTTTAGTAATCGCTAAACCTAAACCCGTACCCCCATATTTACGAGTGCTTTGTCCTTCGCTTTGCTTAAAGGCTTCAAAGATAATTTCTTGTTGGTCAAAGCAAATACCAATCCCTGTATCTGCAACGGTAATTTCTATCTGTACTCGATTTGAAAGGGTGGATGGTTCTAGTTGCGCCCGAACCGATATTTTAACAAATCCTGCCTCTGTAAACTTAAGAGCGTTACCAACAGTGTTTAATAGAATTTGGCGCAGGCGTATTGCGTCAAATAAAATGGCTTTGGGTACGGTTTCATCAATTTCTACCAAGAGGGACAGACTTTTTTTAATGGCTGTCTGGTCTAAAATTTGCTGAATTTCTCGAATCAGCGATCGCACATCAACTGGTTCGTATTTTAATTGTAACTTACCTGCTTCGATTTTGGAAAGATCGAGGATATCATTAATCAAGGCAAGTAGGGTTCTGCCACTGGTAGCAATCGAGTTGAGATAGGTGCGAGGTTGGGGCTCAAAGATCGATGCTTGTAACAATTCGCTAAAACCTAGAATCGCATTCATGGGAGTACGAATTTCGTGGCTCATATTCGCGAGAAATTCACTTTTAGCACGGTTAGCCGCTTCTGCTGCTTCTTTGGCAGCCGCGAGTTCTACCTCGGCTTGCTTGCGTTCTGTGATATCTTTCATAAAGCAGTAATGCCCGACAAAGTTATTTTCTTTGTCGTAGGCTGAGATCATTACTAATTGCTTGTAAAAATTAGATCCGTCTTTGCGTAAGCCTTTGGCTTCAGCTTCTACCTTGCCATTAGTTAACATCTCTTGATAGGCCGCTAACATTTTTGGTCGATCTTCAGGATGTACTGTTGGCTGCCATTCCATACCAACCATTTCATTGACTTGATAACCACATTTCTCTGTATAAGCTCGGTTGACAGAAATGTAACGTCCTTGAGCATCTAATCGTGCAATTCCTTCTACTGCATTTTCCAAAGCCAGATTGAGTTCGCGCAGTTCCGACTCTGCTTGTTTGCGATCGCTAATATCTTGCTGAACTGCGACCAAAACATCGCCGTATTCGGGATGCTTAAATACAGAGCAAGTTGCACTACACCAAAATGGAGTACCATCTTTCTTGACGTTATGGACTTCATAGGTGGTTTCACGATTTTGTAAAACAGCAGTGCGAATGCTTTGATTTACCTTTTCGGGATCTATCTGTTCACTGCCATAGTTTACAATCGAAACGTGCTGACCGTTGAGCTCCCCAGGATCGTAACCAAACATCTGCTCAAATTTAGGATTCGCATAGACAATTAATCCATTATCGGCTCTGACTAAACAAATACCTTCCGCCATATTGCGGGTAATTACAGCCTGAAGTTCTAACGTTTGTTCTGCTTGTTTGCGATCGCTCACATCGAAAATTACCCCCAGCATTCTCAACGCTTCACCCGCTTCGTTATATATCCCGCGTCCTTTTCCAACCAGCCAGTGAACTGTACCATCGGGATATAAAACCCGGTATTCAGCTTCATAGTCAGTATGCTGAATCAGTGCATCTGATAAAGCCTGTTCGATCCTGTCAATATCCTCTGGATGAATTGCTTTGCGCCATAGCTGATAAGGATCGCTTGCTTGTTGTGGTTCTATTCCTAGCAAACGAAAATGGTTGTCGTTCCAGGTAACTTCATTTGTATCCACATTCCAATCCCAAGTACCGATATGGGTAAAATCGAACGTCAACCGCAGTTGCTCCTCACTTTTAGCTAAAGCAGCTTCGGCACGTTTGCGATCGGTGATATCTTTAGCCACATAGGAAAATCGAGGATATCCACTGGAACTAACTTCAATTGGACAAACACTTACAGAAAGCCATCCTTGCTTTGTCGAAGTCTCATAGAAATGTTCAAATCGAACGGGGGTTTGAATTTGTTGAGACTGTTGGTAATAGGCAGTCCATCGCTCTATAATCGCTGGTGATACTCCCAGGGTGCTAGCAAACTGATTTTTCATAGCTTCTGGAGTAGTCTCAAAAAACTGAGCTGCTGCCCAATTATCGGAAATATGCAAGATATCTCCATCGTGTATTTCAACAATACCCATTAACATTGAACCGCTATTAAAGAAACTCCGCAATGTTGATTCACTTTGGTGCAAAGATTCTTCCGCGCGTTTGCGGGCGCTAATATCGATTGCCACATAACCAATTCCAATTACTTGTCTAGTTAAATTAAAGATCGGATGATAGGAAACTAACCAATAGCCTCTGCTACCAGGATTACAGGGATCGTCGCCTTCAACTTCTACATTGAATATGGATTCTCCTGTATTTAAAACCTGCTGATAGATTGGTTGCAGTGTGGAAAACCAACTAGGAAATAGCTCCTCAAGAGACTTCCCAAGATGTTTATCGATGGCGAGATTGCTCATTTGAGCAGCATTTTCATTGACCTGCACAAATCGTAATTGGTTATCTAAAATTGCCATTCCTACTGGACTGTAGGTAAAAAAAGCATTGAGCCATGCTTCTCGAATAGCAAACTGTTGCTCTAGTTGCTGTCTGTCTAAGAGTTCAAGTTGTAAGCAATTGTTTGTTTCCTGCAATTCCTGGGTACGCTCTATAACCTTTAGTTCTAACTCATTCTTGGCCGCTTGCAGGGCATTCTCAGCCTGTTTACGTTGGGTAATATTAGTAAGAATGACAACTGCCCCTTTAAAGTGATTGTCTCGGTCAGCCAGAGGGCGGGCATTTAAGACCAGATTTAAAACTTCTCCGTCCCGGCGTTCAAATTCAACCTCAAGACCTTTATAACTTTCTCCCTCCAGTACGGGTATAATTGAAAAAGGAACTTTATTCTCAATCTCAGAATCGAGATAATTCTGTGATAAAGTTTCTTCTGTACTCGTAGCTGAGGAAAAATTGAGCTTGTTTAAATAGAATAGTTGCAGTCGATTGAAGGGTTGAAATAGTAAATTTTTACCCCAAAGTTCTTGAGCAATTGCGCTAGCACGAATAATTTGGCCTGTATCGTCACATACTAAGATGGCTTCTCCCGCCTGTTCGAGAATTAAACGTGCTAATCTTTCGGCAACAATAGTCTTTTGATGGCGCTTTTGTTCGGTTAAATCAGTAATCACAAGACAGTTGATCGGGGATTGATCTAGGATCAGATGATTGATAGATAAGTAAACAGGAATCTCAACACCATTTTGGGTATTTAGAAACAGTTCTACAGGATGCCTTTCTCCCCTTTCTGCTTGCCTAACCCGTGCCTGAAATAGAAGAGTATCTTGGGGAGAAATTAAGCTGTGAAAATAAGAGCCGATCAGCTTCTCTAGTGGTTGTTTCAATAAATTTGAAAAGCTTTTATTGCAGTATAAAATTAGCCCTTCGCTCGAAAGGACTACAGCCCCTTGTTGCATTTCTTCGACTAAGAGTCGGTAGGAAAGGTCAGCACTCTGGAGGGTGAAAATTCTTTGACCCTGGGGAGTAGAAATAACTAAGGCATCTACTTCTCCTTCCTGAATTGCTCGCACGATCTCCTCGCTTATGGTTAAGCGATCGCGCAAAGATTGAATTTCAGCTAAGAGTTCTGCTCTGGATTTATTGGTGTCTTCCATTGTCAGTACCAAGAATTAAGATAGTATAGCAACCGCCAAGGCGGTTAGGGGTTAGGGGCTAGGGGCTAGGGGCTAGGGGAAGAAGGGGAAGAAGGGGAAGAAGGGAATAGAATCAGCGAGTTTGGTGGAACTCAGAACGTCCTAACTGCCAAGGCGGTTGCTATATTTTGTAAAGCCGCCCTCTGGGCGGTATTCTTAACGCTCAGAGGGCGGCTTTACTGCGAGCATAAGTTCTGTTCTATTTAGGTACAATGTCTAAACCAAACAATACTTTTTCAGTATCGGACAGATCCCCAATCATACGTTGCAGAGGGAGAGGCAGTTGTTTAATTAGAGTAGGGATGACAACAATATTATCTAGCTGTAGCTGTTCAGCAGACTGATAAACATCAATCACCTCTAACTCATACCTTCCTTGTAAATAAGTTTCACAAATTGATTTGATGCGTTGTAGCGCCCGCGTTGAGCGAGGTGTTGTTCCAGCAATATATAATCGGAGACAGTAATGTTGATGCTCCAGATCCGAAATCGCTTTCTCAAAATTTGCTACCAAATTATCGCTGTCTTCTTGCAGTAGTTTATCATCTGCCGATGGCACTTCATCGATCATTCCTTTTTCCTCTCAACTGTCGATCTTTGGACTGTATGCTTCATTCCCCAACCTTTCTGATCTCAAGTCCGAGTAAAACTTTTTCCTGATTAGATAAATCGCCAATGATTTGCCGAATTGGAGCGGGTAGTTTTCGCACTAGGGTGGGAATTGCCAGAATGTGATCTTGCTTTGCTAAATTTGGGTTCTGCAATAAATCAATAACTTCAATTCGATATTGACCGCAAAGGTATTCTTCGCACAGCTTTTTCAGGTTGGCAAAAGCTGTTACTGATTTTGGAGTTTGTCCAGCAACGTACAGTCGCAGTTCCCATTTCTCCGATTCAGGTGAATTTAGTTCGTTGTGTTGATTCATAGCGGTTATTCCCTGTTTTCTAAATGCGGTAACTCGTTAATCAGCCCGACGCAGTTGCGCGATTGTTTCTCGATCCTGAAAAAACCAGGTTCTATCCAAACTTTCCTCTTGATTTAGGCGATCTAGTTCTGCTTTTTCTGCCTCCATCTGCATTTGTAATGTAGCAATTTGAGTCTGAGTAACTTGCCGTTGCTGTTCTAATTCTTGCCGTCGGTTGGCAATCTGTTGCTGTCGTCGCAGACTTGCTTGTTTGTCCGCTAACTCCTGAATTGCTCTGGCCGTTCCAGTTAGCACTTTATCCTGTCCCAAATAAACATCTACCAATTCCACACCCTGATTAGTTAGTTGGAATTCCCGCACCTGGTTTGAGTGTTCCATCCCGCGAGATTTGATTACTTGCAGAATGCGATTGCGTTCGCCGTTGCTTTCAATTACTCGCACTTCTAGCCAGGTATCCATCAACGAAGAAATCCCAATTTCTGTATTTTCAAGGGGCGTTCCCCCGCTAATTAGGTTATTCATTAATACTGTCACTTGTTGTGACTTTAAGTAGTCAATTACGCGCATAAAGAAGGCTTTAACTTGCAGAAGACTTCCCGTCAGGGTTAGGTTGCTGATGGGATCGATAATGACAGTGGTTGGCTGGAAATAGCTAAGCCATCGATGAATCTGTACTAAATGTACTTCTAAACCGTGAGCAGTGGGACGTAATGCTTGAATCTGTAGTAATTCCTGTTGTAGGTATGGCTCTAAATCTAGACTAACCGATCGCATATTGCGAAGAATTTGGTCGGGTGCTTCTTCAAAGGCAAGATAAAGACATTTTTCCCCTCGCTGACAGGTGGCGGCGGCAAAAGCAGCCGCGATCGTACTTTTTCCTGTGCCTGCCATCCCCGTAACTAAAATACTACTACCGCGAAAGTAGCCTTGTCCTCCCAGCATCCCATCTAGGCGCGGGATGCCGCTGGAGATGCGATCGCTAGAAACGCTATGATTTAAACCAATAGAGGTAATTGGTAAGACAGAAATGCCATTTTCTTCTATTAAAAAAGGATACTCATTGCTGCCATGTTGGGAACCTCGATATTTGAAAATTTGCAACCGTCTGGTTGATAGTTCTTCATGAATTCGCTGATCCAAACGAATGACACAATCGGAGACATATTCTTCTATGCCTTGACGAGTTAGACTATTATCACCCCGTTCACCGGTAATAATAGCAGTGACACCTTTGGTTTTGAGCCAACGAAACAGACGACGCAGTTCTGCCCGGACAATACCAGTATTTGATAAGCCCGTAAACAAGACTTCTATTGTATCTAGAACTACCCGTTTAGCGCCAATGCTATCGATGGCATAGCCCAGACGAATAAAGATCCCTTCTAAATCATATTCGCCGGTTTCTTCAATCTCTGACGGATCGATATACAAGCAGTCAATACTGAGCTTTTGTTCGGCAACCAATCGATCTAAATCCCATCCTAGAGAGGTGACGTTTTGGGTTAGTTCTTCTACTGTTTCTTCAAAGGATATGAATACCCCTGGTTCGCCATATTCTGTCGCACCACGCACTAAAAACTCCATCGCTAATAGAGTCTTACCGCAACCCGCAGAACCACAAACCAGCGTAGGTCGTCCTTTTGGTAATCCGCCTCCGGTGATTTCATCTAGCCCCTGAATTCCTGTGGGACATTTGGGTAATTGGGTATTGTGTGATTTGCTTTTTTTTGTATGATTGAGTTGAGTCATAGAAGGAAGGAAGAAGGAAGAAGGAAGAGGGAAGAAGGAAGAGTTAACAGTTAACAGTTAACAGTTAACAATTAACAGTATTTAAAAATCAATCGTCAATGGTGCTCTTGGAAAAGGAATTACATCGCGAATATTTGCCATCCCTGTCATAAATTGTACCACTCTTTCAAAGCCTAAACCAAACCCGGCATGAGGCACTGTTCCATAGCGTCGCAAATCTAAGTACCACCATAAATCTTCTTTGTTCATGCCTTGAGCTTCAATACGTCGCTCTAAGATATCTAGTCTTTCTTCCCGCTGGGAACCGCCGATAATTTCTCCAATTTTTGGAGCTAAAACATCCATTGCCCGCACGGTTTTCTCATCATCGCTTAACCGCATATAAAAAGCTTTAATTCCTACGGGATAGTCAGTAACAATTGTGGGCTTTTTAAACAGTTCTTCTGCTAAATAGCGCTCGTGTTCTGATTGCAAATCTAAACCCCATTTTACGGGAAATTCAAATTGCTTATCGGCTTTTTCCAACAGCGCGACGGCTTCGGTATAAGTAATGCGTTCAAACTGATTATTAATGATATTTTCAGCCGTTGCTAAAACTGTCTTGTCAATCCTCTCATTGAAAAATTCAATATCTTCCTGGCAAGTTTCTAAGACATATTTAAAGATGTATTTCAAAAACGCTTCTGCCAAATCCATATCGCCTTCCAAGTCGCAGAAAGCCATCTCTGGTTCAATCATCCAAAATTCTGCCAAATGGCGGGAAGTATTGGAGTTTTCGGCTCGGAAAGTCGGGCCAAAGGTGTAAACATTGCCAAAGGCCATCGCCATGATTTCCGCTTCTAATTGGCCGCTGACTGTGAGATAGGCTGGCTTGCCAAAAAAGTCCTTACTAAAATCAATTTGTTGGGCATCATTGCGGGGAATATCTTTTAAATCGAAGTTAGTAACGCTGAACATTTCCCCTGCGCCTTCGCAGTCGCTAGCGGTGATAATAGGAGTGTGAACCCAGAGGAAACCGCGTTCTTGGAAAAATTGGTGGACGGCATGAGCGCAGGCGTTACGGACACGGAAGACGGCGCTGTAGGTATTGGTGCGCGATCGCAAGTGTGCGATCGTGCGTAAAAATTCAAAGGAATGACGCTTTTTCTGCAATGGATAAGTTTGGGGATCTGCATCGCCGTAAACTGTCACGACTGAGGCTTTCAATTCAATTCTTTGTCCCTTGGCTGGGGACGCAACTAATACTCCCGTGACTTCGACGGATGCACCTGTATTTAATTGCTTGACAATATCCTCATAATTTGGTAAATTTGGATCGATTACTACTTGTAAATTAGCCATTGCTGAGCCATCGTTAACTTCAACAAAGGCAAATTCTTTCAACTCCCGTTTGGTGCGAACCCAACCTTGAATGGTTACAGTTTCGTCAGGTTGACCATTTCGTAGAATGACTGCAATTCGTTGTGTTGTCATATTTTTCAAGAGTGGGATCGATTGAGATTGTATCTGTTTATTGTATTATAAACATTATACTGCTTAGAGAGTGCCTTCCCAATAGCTTCAGCAAGAATCCTTGAAAGTATGATGAATTGCAACGGATTTGAGTGGGATGGCAAGAGTTTATGACTCAATACAGTATAATTTTTGAATAGACATCTATCAAAACCTCACTTCCTTGGCCTACGATAATACCTGTAAATATCTAGCCGAAAAATTCCCCGCCGCCTTCGTCCACTGGCTACTACCAATTGACGAACCCACCAACGTGCAGGTACTCAAAACCGAATTAATTCAAGAACCCATAAGAGCCGATTCTCTCGTATTCCTGCAAACTGATAACCAAATTCTACACATAGAATTTGAAACCAGACCCTATTCTAAACCGACTATTGCCTTCAGAATGCTAGACTACTATATCAGGCTAAAACGGCAATACTCCTGTGCTATCAATCAAGTAGTAATCTTTTTGCAGGAAACAGGATCGGAAGAAGTTTTTGTATCCGAATACACGGATACGAACACGCGACACGGCTATCGAGTGATTCGTCTATGGGAACAAGACCCCGCTTTATTGCTATCCGTCCCCGGCTTATTGCCACTGGCGACATTATCTCAAACAAACTCGCCGCGAACTTTGTTAGAGCAAATAGCGAATCGGATTGCTACAATGGAAGAACCAAATCAACAAGCTGATTTAATTGCTTGTACTCAAGTTCTCGCCGGTTTGAGGTTTGAAAAAGACTTAATCAGACAACTATTTAGGAAGGAAACTATGCGCGAGTCAGTTATTTACCAAGAAATTCGTGAAGATGCTCTCCTTGAAGGCCTCAAAGAAGGAAAGCAACAAGGTATTCAATCAGGAAGGCAAAATGAGGCGCTGTCGTTCGTCACTCGCCAGTTGACTCGACGTATCGGCTCTATTCCTGCTGAAATGCAACAGCAAATTCAGACCTTATCCGTAGAAGAATTAGAGGATTTAGGAGAGGCGTTACTGGATTTTTCGGAAGGATCGGATTTGGCAAATTGGTTGAATGAACGTCAGCCATAACTGTTGATGAAGCACTCGCGATACCTACGACTGACGCTGGGGAAATGGTCGAGAAACTCATTGAGTGAGTCACCGGCTTCCAGATAATCAAGCAAGATTTTCATGGGGACTCTTGTACCAATAAAAACTGGAGTTCCTCCCAATATGTCGGGGTCGCTATGGACAATGCGGGATGTGGATAGCATTACAATTTAGTTTGTTTTAGGAGTGAATATTCTCTTAATTTTAACGGAAAAGAGTCTAATTGCTACTTCTCCGTAGTAAAATAAGACATAGCTATCATCGTCGCCAAAGCTAACTCACTATGCAATCCGTAACATTTGACAGTATTTTAGACGAGATCGAAAGCTTGTCTATTGACGAGCAAACTACTCTACTTTTCACCATGCAGCGCAGACTTAGCGATCGCCGTCGTACTGAAATTGCTGCTAATATTGCACAAGGAAAACAAGACTATCAATCGGGAAATGTCTTTCGAGGTACGGTTAATGATGCGATCGCGGAGCTAAATCGTTGAAAGTTATCACTTTTGCTCAATCGTTTAAACGTGCCTATTTGGAGAGGTGGAAACAAGTGATAAAATAGAGTAGAGAAGTAGACAAAATTCATGCCCAGAAAAATTAGAGAGGTGAAAGGTCAGATTGCGCGTGAAGGTTTTGTTTATCTACCCAAGCGCGGCAAAGGTAGCCATGAACGTTGGCGACACCCAATGCTGAGAAAAACGCTGACAATTCCCGGCAAAGATGGAGATGATGTACCACTCTACCTAGAAAAGCAGGTAACACAGTTATTAACTGAACTCAATGAGTTAAGGGAGGGCGAGGGTTTATGAGTCGATATAGTATGATTGTTCAATGGTCTGATGAAGATGGACTTTTCCTAGTCACAATTCCAGAGTTTTCCGATCGCGTGGTGATGCCTTGCACTCATGGTCAAAGTCGTGAGGAAGCAATTCATAACGGTGAAGAGGTGATTGAAATGTATTTGGAAGCTTGGGAAGCGGAAGGTGAATCTATCCCTGAACCTAGTACGCTTCAAATTGCTTGATTGGTATTGTAAAACTCTGTTGGTGTGGTGGGGAGGAAAGGCGCGATCGCATTTCAAAAACTTTTAATAAGCGATGGGAGAAGGTTGTAGAAAAGTTATGGTGAAAAGGTGCGATCGCTTTTAGGAGGGAAGGGGCGATCTTCACTCAATCTCATTTTTTCTACAACTGTGTCAACAGGTTTAAGTGACAAAGCTTGGCTCTCCCGTACCTGTGGTGATAAGCACGGCTTATTTAAATAAGCAAGCTAATAACTTTTCTCGTAAATAATCAAAGGTCTTAAAGCCATAGCTTTGTCTAATAATCAACTTAATCTTGTTATT